>JAJYOM010000008.1 GCA_021796175.1 Thermoplasmata archaeon | reverse complement strand
CCGCTCAATACCATCCTCTATGACAGTGGTGGAAAAGAAAAAGGACGGCATACTGATGGTGACTGTCCCGGCGGCCTCCGGCCAGATACCGCTCATAGTGCTTATGAAAGCGCTTGGCATGGAAAATGACAACGAGATATTCGAGGCGATTTCGGGCGATCCGAGGATGGAGAACATCATATTCGCCAACATAGAGGACTGCCAGGACAAGAAGAACTATCCTCCGAATGGGATATTCACCAGGGAAGATGCACTGAACTACCTCGAGAAGAAATTTGCGACAGGACAGGCGAAGGAGTTCAGGGTAAAGAAGATTGAGTCCATCATCGACCGCTCCCTCCTGCCACACCTCGGCGACTCTTCGGATGACAGGCTCAAGAAGGCGGTTTTCCTCGGGCGCGTAGCCAGAAACGTGCTCGAGCTGTCGCTTGGAATGAAAAGGGAGGATGACAAGGACCACTATTCCAACAAGAGGCTCAAGCTCGCGGGTGACCTCATGGAGGATCTTTTCAGGGTTGCATTCACAAACCTAATCAAGGATCTCAAGTACCAGCTGGAAAGAAGCGTTGCGAGGAAGAAGGAAATCAAGATACAGAGCGCAATCAGACCCGACCTGCTCACGCACAGGCTGCTTCATGCCCTCGCAACCGGTAACTGGGTAGGCGGAAGGGCAGGTGTGAGCCAGCTGCTCGACAGGACTTCCAACATGAGTACTGTGAGCCACCTCAGGAGGATAACCAGCCCTCTTACAAGGTCGCAGCCGCACTTCGAGGCAAGGGATTTGCATCCGACTCAGTGGGGCAGGCTCTGCCCGAACGAAACGCCAGAGGGTCAGAATTGCGGTCTGGTCAAGAACGCAGCCCTGATAGTGGACGTGTCCGAAGGCATACCGGAATCCGAGGTCATAGCCCAGCTCAGGGACATGGGCGTCAGGGAAGTGAAGCCTTCCGAAATGACACAGCAGACAAGGGTGTACGTGAACGGCGACCTCATAGGCGTGACGAAGGAGGGGGAGAAACTTGCTTACGAGCTCAGGGAGAGAAGGCGCACAGGAAAGATCTACGGCCAGCGGTCGCATGAGGTGAATGCGCACTATGACAGGATCACCAATGATGTTTATGTCAACTCGGACGAGGGAAGACTGAGGAGAGCACTCCTCGTGCTGAAGGGGGGCCAGACTGTAGTCACATCGAGGGTTGTCGATGAGGTAAGGGAAGGGAAGAGATCCTGGAGCGACCTTATCAGGGGAGGCGGTGTGGAATGGATAGATGCGGAGGAGGAGGAGGACTGCTTCATTGCAGTGCAGCCTTACGACCTGCCGAACGAATGCCCTCACTGCAGCTCTGTTCTTTCTGTAGGTGAAGTTAAGTGGGTGAACATGGGAAGCGGTGAACAGAACGCCTCACTCGAATGCCATGCATGCCATAAGACATTCTCGGCTCAGCTTTCAGTGACAAAGGAGCACTCTCACCTCGAGATCGACCCCATGGTCATTCTGGGTGTTTGCGCAGGCCTCGTACCATATCCGGAGCACAATGCATCGCCAAGGGTAACAATGGGCGCGGGCATGGCTAAGCAGTCGCTCGGACTGGGCGCCTCAAACTATCGCCTTAGGCCTGACACAAGGAGCCACCTGCTCCACTACCCGCAGAAGCCACTTGTGCAGACGACTCAGATGCAGTTCACCAACTTCAACGAAAGACCGGCCGGCCAGAACTTCGTTGTCGCGATTGTCTCCCACTACGGATACAACATGCAGGATGCGATCGTAATGAACAAAGGCTCAATAGAGAGGGGTCTTGGCCGTTCATCCTTCCTGAGGAGCTACAGGACAGAGGAACGCAGATATCCAGGGGGCCAGGAGGATCACTTCGAGATACCGAGCCCGGATGTCAGGGGTGCCAGAGCCGATGTCGCGTACAGCAACCTTGGGGAAGACGGCCTCATTTCGCCGGAGACTTATGTCAACGGCGGAGACGTGCTGATAGGCAAGACATCCCCCCCGCGGTTTCTTGAGGAGGAGACGGATTTCCTCACGCCGCAGAAGAGAAGGGAAACTTCCATCACCGTGCGGGCCGGCGAATCCGGCTTTGTCGACAGCGTCGTGCTCACCGAATCGGAGAATGGCTCAAGGCTTGTCAGGGTCAAGGTGAGAGATGAGAGAATACCTGAACTCGGAGACAAATTTGCCTCCAGGCACGGCCAGAAGGGCGTAGTCGGACTCATAGCACAGCAGGAGTCCATGCCATTCACATGCGATGGACTTGTCCCCGACCTGATCATCAATCCGCATGGGATACCGTCAAGGATGACTATAGCGCATGTTCTGGAAATGATTGGCGGGAAGGTTGGCTCGCTCTCTGGAAGGTTCATCGACGGCACGGCCTTTGCGGGCGAGAAGGAGGAAGCTCTCAGGAAGGAGCTCGTGCTGCTCGGCTTCAGGAACAACGGTAAGGAAGTAATGTACGACGGTGTCACCGGCAGGATGATACAGACTGAGATATTCGTCGGCGTAATTTACTATCAGAAGCTGCACCACATGGTTTCAGGCAAACTGCATGTCAGGAGCCGCGGTCCGATACAGATACTCACCAGGCAGCCCACTGAAGGGAGATCAAGGCAGGGCGGGCTGAGGTTCGGGGAGATGGAGAGGGATACGCTGATCGCGCACGGTGCTGCGATGGTTATAAAGGACAGGCTGCTGGACGAATCTGACGGAACATACCAGTACGTCTGCGGCAACCCGGACTGCGGGCATATCGCGTATGTCGACAGGAGGGGCGTGGTAAGGTGCCCGGCTTGTGATAACACAACAAACATACACCTTATACAGACCAGCTACGCCTTCCTGCTGCTTCTCTATGAATTGATGTCGCTGGGTGTTGTAATGAGATTGCAACTGGAGGATTTGAGATGATAGCAAGGGGTGTTTCAAAGAGGATATCTTCGATCAGGTTCGCTCTGCTCTCCCCCGAGGAGATCAGGAAGATGTCCGCTGTGAAGATCATAACAGCGGACACGTACGACGATGACGGCTTCCCGATAGACATGGGACTGATGGACCTTCATCTGGGTGTGATAGAGCCCGGCCTCAGGTGCAAGACATGTGGGAGAAAGGTCGATGAGTGCCCGGGCCACTTCGGCCACATAGACCTCGCCATGAATGTAATACATGTCGGTTACGTCAAGGAAATCAAGAAACTGCTTGACGCAACATGCCGGAAATGCGGACGCCTCCTTCTGACAAAGGAGCAGACTGATGAATTCAAGAAGAGCCTTGAGAGGGTAGAGGAGTTTGGAGGCGACGTGGCTGATCTTGGCCTGGTTACAAAGGAGACGGTCAAGGAGGCTGCTTCAAAGGCGGTCTGCCCGCACTGCGGCGCGACAAGGACGAAGATTACTCTTGATAAACCGACAAGCTTCAGGGAAGAAGGGCACAAGCTTACACCAAAAGAGGTAAGGGAGAGGCTTGAGCGCATACCGGATGCAGACCTCATACCGCTCGGACTCGAACCGCGCGTCTGCAGGCCCGAATGGATGGTCCTTACCGCTCTGCCGGTTCCACCTGTCACTGTCAGGCCATCAATTACGCTGGAATCCGGCGACAGATCCGAAGACGACCTGACGCACAAGCTGGTGGATGTGCTGCGGATCAACCAGAGGCTGAGGGAGAACAGGGATGCAGGTGCGCCGCAGCTGATAGTTGAGGATCTCTGGGAACTGCTGCAGTATCACGTGACAACCTACTTTGACAACCAGACTTCGGGCCTTCCGCCTGCAAGACACAGGAGCGGCAGACCGCTCAAGACACTTGTGCAGAGACTGAAGGGCAAGGAGGGAAGATTCAGGTCCAACCTGAGCGGAAAAAGGGTGAATTTCTCTGCAAGGACAGTCATCTCCCCCGACCCGCTCATTTCAATAAACGAGGTGGGTGTTCCGGTCGAGGCTGCGAAGGAGCTTACAATACCGCTGACAGTCAGTACCTACAACATAGATGCACTGAAGGAGATGATAAAACGGGGACCGGAGCCTTTGGCCGTAACTGGCGAAGGCAAATCAAGATACCTGCCGGGAGTCAACTACGTTATAAGGCCTGACGGCAGGAGGATAAAGGTTACTGACAAGAACGCGGAGCAGGTTGCCGATATGCTTGAATTCAATTTTATCGTTGAAAGGCATCTCACGGACGGGGACATCGTTCTGTTCAACAGGCAGCCTTCGCTGCACAGGATGTCGATGATGGGGCATCAGGTAAGAGTCATGCCCGGCAAGACATTCAGGCTAAGCCTGAGCGTCTGTCCTCCATACAACGCAGATTTCGACGGCGACGAGATGAACCTGCATGTTCTCCAGAGCGAGGAAGCAAGGGCAGAAGCGAAGGTTCTGATGAAAGTCCAGGAGCATGTGCTTTCTCCAAGATTCGGCGGTCCGGTGATAGGTGCAATACATGACCATATCACGGGCGCCTTCCTGCTCACGTACATGAACTCCATGTTCACGAAGGAGGAGGTCATGATGGTCCTCTCCATGATCAAGAGCCACAGGGAGCTGCCGAAACCTATAATCGCTGACAGGGAAGGAATTGCATACTGGAGCGGTAAGCAGCTCTTCTCGCTGATACTGCCTGCAACGCTCAACATGGCATTCAAGTCGTCCATCTGCGTCAACTGCGAACCATGCCTTTACGAGAAATGCGAATACGATGCCTACGTGCGCATCAAGGAGGGCAACTTCGAAGTCGGGACTATGGATGAAAAGGCAGTCGGCGCTTTCAAGGGTAAGATTATAGACAAGCTCGCAAGGGACTACGGCTCAGATGTTGTCAGGGAGTTCATTGATAACGTCACCAAGCTGGGAATCGCGGCCATCATGGTCAGGGGTTTCACAACAGGCATAGCAGACGAAGACATACCCGGAAAGGGAAAGCAGAGGATATCCGAATCACTAGAGAAGGCTGTCTCAAGGGTGGCCGAGCTAGTGCGGCAGTACAAGACCGGTGAGCTCGAACAGATGCCCGGAAGGTCGATGGAGGAGACGCTCGAGGTCGAGGTAATGAAGGTCCTGGGAAGGGCAAGGGACGGCGCCGGTGACATTGCCGGGCAGTACCTCGGTATGGAGAACCCCGCAGTAATAATGGCAAAATGCGGTGCGAGGGGTTCGATGCTGAATCTGTCGCAGATGGCCGGATGCATTGGCCAGCAGGCGGTCAGAGGCGAAAGGCTGTCAAGAGGTTACTGGAACAGGACGCTGCCACATTTCAAACAGGGTGATCTCGGGGCGGAGGCCAGAGGTTTCGTCAAGCACAGTTACAAGGACGGACTGACGCCCACTGAGTTCTTCTTCCACAGCATGGGAGGAAGGGAAGGCATAGTCGACACGGCAGTCAGGACATCGAGGTCCGGTTACATGCAGCGCAGGCTGATCAACGCGCTCGAGGACATCAAGGTCACTGAGGACAGGACCGTCCGGAACACAGCCGACTCCATTGTCCAGGTGCTATATGGAGAGGACGGAATCGATCCATCCAGAAGCATTCAGGGAGATGCAGTGGATGTCGACGGAATACTGATAGAAGCTCTCGGCGATGAGGCGCAGGTCCTTGCCAAAATAGAGGAGAAGAAGTACGCCGCGTACGCTACAATGGAGATGGACATGATGGAGGGGCTGGAAGAGGAGGAGACTGAGGAAGTTGACTATGAAATTGGCGAAGGTGACGAGCAGTGAAGGCACCCTCAAGGGCAAGGGGCCCGCCAAGGAAGTCCAAGCCGCAGCCAAAAGCAGCTGAACTCGAAAATTATGTGGAGAGGAGGGCGGACGAGCACACAGAACTGCAGAAGCGGCTCCTCAGGCTGCTGAAGGAAATGGGAAAGGAGCTTCCGGAAAGTGTTATTGAGAAGGTCTCTGACAGGCTGGAGGGCATAGAGGTCAGGGATTCGACGCTCAAGAAGATACTTGTAAAAGCCTGCGACAGGTACGAGGAACACCTCATAGACCCAAACGAATCGGCCGGCATTGTCGCGGCACAGAGCATAGGCGAGCCTGGAACGCAGATGACGATGCGTACTTTCCACTATGCAGGTGTCGCCGAAATAAACGTCACACTAGGCCTGCCCAGACTCATCGAGATTGTTGATGCCAGGAGGACACCCAGTACACCGATGATGGAGGTGCACCTCGGCAGCGATTTCTCATCAGACAGGGAGCTTGCAATGTGGGTCAGCAACAAGATAGAAACAGCCACACTGCTTGATGTTGCTTCGCTGGAAACCGACATACACAACATGAAGGTTCATATTCTCCCCGACAGCGAACGGATGAAGAGGAAGGGCGTTTCACTTCAGAGCCTGAGGGATGTTCTTGCCCAGTCAAGGGGCCTCAAGGACCTGGTCTCCGAAAAGGACGCCGACAAAATCACGATTGAGATACCTGAACCTTCATTCAGGATACTGCACCAGAAATCCGAGATTGCGAAGGATACGAAAATCAAGGGCCTGGACGGCATAACGAGGGCGGTGCTCAGGAAGGAGGGAGGGGAGTATGTCATCTACACAGAGGGTTCCAACCTTGAGGAACTTCTTTCGTTTGAGCTTGCGTACGGCAGTTATCTCCAGGAAACAGACAGGGCGAAGTACGATGAGGTCGCGGAGTCGACACCTGCTAAGCTCCAGGCACAGGTCATAGACAAGACAAAGGTCACAACGAACAATATCGAGGAGATATATTCGGTGCTTGGTGTTGAGGCTGCAAGAAATGCCATTATTGAGGAGGCGTCCAAGACACTGGAGGAGCAGGGACTTGTGGTTGACATAAGGCACATCATGCTCGTGGCAGACATGATGACCAATGACGGAAGCGTCAAGGCGATCGGCAGGCACGGCATATCTGGAAGGAAATCAAGCGTTCTCGCAAGGGCGGCGTTCGAAATTACAAGCACGCATCTTCTCAGGGCAGCGATAATAGGTGAGGAGGATATGCTCGATGGTGTTGCGGAAAACATTATAGTAGGACAGCCCGTTACCCTCGGCACTGGCGCGGTCAACGTCGAATACAGTCCGGCAAAAAAGGTGTGAAAATGGACATTGAAAACGCTCTAAAACTTGCACTAGCCGACGGCAAGGTGGTACTGGGCGCAAAAGAAGTCAGTCAGTGCCTTGCAAGGAAGAAGGCGAAGGCGGTAATCTATGCATCCAATGCGCCCGACGCCGAACATTTCTCAAGGCTGAGGAGCGTCAAGACTTACAGGTACGGCGGCGGAAGCGTCGAACTCGGTATAGCCTGCGGAAAACCGTTTTCAGTTTCTGCCGTCGCTATAACTGACGACAGCTCCGCTGCATTGCTCGGAGAGTAGTCTTATTGCAGAAACTTAGATTTACGGCGGAGATACTGCGCTACATTTCGATGTTTGAGTCCGTCACGCACTGCCAGGTTAAGGACTGCATGGACACTCCTGACAAGCTCGTATTTGTCGTTATGCCCGGTCAGGCACAGAGGGCTGTGGGCGGCAAGGGTGTCAACGCGATAAAGATGAAGGAGCTGACTGGCAAGGACATACAGATCATAGAGTATTCAGACGAACCGATACAGTTTGTCAGGAATGTTTTCCACAACTACGGCGTGCAGAATGTTGTTCTCGAGGAAAGAGGCAAGATCGTTCACGCGACTGTGACTGTCGACCCGACAGTCAAGGGCAGGGCAATAGGCAAGGAAGGCAGGAACCTCAGGATAGCGAGGGATATAGTCAACCGCCACCACAACATACAGAGCATCAGCGTGGCGTGACGGCCCTCCGCTCCACTTCGGTCCTTTCAG
The DNA here is from genome assembly GCA_021796175.1 of Thermoplasmata archaeon. Taxonomy (GTDB): domain Archaea; phylum Thermoplasmatota; class Thermoplasmata; order Sysuiplasmatales; family Sysuiplasmataceae; genus JAJZXY01. Next base: position 16,029 of record JAJYOM010000008.1, on the reverse strand, counting down.
CGGTCGGGTATTCCTCCACAATGTAGCACTTCCCTTCCAGGGATGATGCTATCTCCTCTGCAATCCAGGGTGCAATCTCCACCCTTTTCGCTGATTCTACAGCCCTGATGTACTTGGGCGGTATCCCGTATTCGCCTGAAAGCCTGGACAAAAGCGACTGCGGTTCGTCTGTCTCTATGATAGCCTTCAGCAGTGTTCCTTCGTCCGTGACCAGTTCACCCGGCCACTTTACAACATCCGCCATGCGCTTTATGCGCTCCCTGAGCTGAACTGAATCCTTGAACCTCGAAGGGCAGTAGTGCACAGGTATGCCGAAATCCATTCCGACAATGGATCTTGCAACAGCATCGCTTCCATCGACGGCGTTCGAATAGTCATTGACAAGCGAGTAGCCCCTGTCCCTCAGCACAAAGGCATTCGTCTCCGATATTTCGAGCTCATTGAGGTTGACAAACTGGGCGCCCGATTCGGCTGCCGATTCGATGAGACTTGCAAGCTCCCCCTTCATGCCGGGCAGTGCAGGCACCTCGATGCCTGACTTCATTCCGAGCTTTCTCGATTCCAGGATCATCTTCTCAAACAATGAGCCGTGAAACCTGTCCCATATGCCTTCCGGCGGATGTACGCGTATCTCATCAAGGCCCGCTTCCGCCAGGGCCGGCAGCGCCCTGATATTTGGTCTGCCGGTGTAAAGGTGTATGTGATGCCTGCGACCGAATGCGTCCTTGAGCAGTGCAATGTAGCGTGCGGTCCTTTCAGGCACAATAAGCGGATCGCCGCCGGTTATGCCAGTGCCGAGGGCCCTCATGCTCCTGGCTTCATCTATGATGTCCTGATCGCCTGTGACCAGCCTTTCGTTTGCATAGACCACGTCCCTGTTGTTCCTCCTGAAGGAGACCGGACAGTAGAAGCAGCCCATGTCACAGACTCCAGTCACAAACAGAACCATCTTCGCACCCCTGACACACTGGGTGCATCCCTTTGCCAGCGAGCGTGAATAGAGCCCGTCGCCTGCAGTAAACTTCACCTCATTCGACCCTGCCGGCTGCCTGACATTCAGTTCTGTGTGCATTCTGCGTATCGGAGAGTTCAGATCAGTTATGTACTTTGCTCCTGTTCCACGGTCCATGAAGATGGGCGCCCGTTATCTTGTCAGGGTTGAAAACAGCCGCAAACTCCCCATAACTGACTACAGCAGGGTAAGACAGTCATACGGCCGCATGCTGGCTGACTTCGGCTGCAGGCTAAACAGCTCGAGGATAAGCAGCGTGGCCGTAGAACTCGATTTCTTCGCTCCTGACAGGAGGAAGGCTGAAGAAATGGTTGAACTGCTCAGGTCGCAGGTGAGGGTGCTGAGCACGTCGGATCTGCTGGCCAATGAGGCAGTGGAGGGAAAGGAAAAGACTCTTGAGGAGGCAAAACGTCTCTTCAATGAGGAACGATTCTGGGAAGTACATGAGAAGGTGGAGGGCATCTGGAGGACAGCTTCCGGTGAGGAAAAACAGGTGCAGCAGTCCATCATACTCTATGCAGGCGCACTTGTGCATTATCAGAAGAATGAGATGGAAACGACACTGAGGATGCTGAAGCGGTCGCTGGAGAAGATGAAGTGGTCCGCCGATAGCTACTTCTGCTTTGACCTGTCCAGGATGCGAAGAGAAGCTGAGGGCATGATAGGCAGGGGCAGTGTCTCAGTCTTCAGGCTTTAAGGCTGTTTCCGTCGTTCGCGGCTGTGGGATGCCGCTGGCACTGGCGGCGAGCCCTTTGAAAGCGCTGGTGAGGTCACGTGAAGTCACATATCCCTTCGCATAGAGATTGCTGTATATCTCGCCGGCGAAATGGCACCTTGCCTTCCTGCCCGGCGAGAACTCTACAGGATCGGGCATGCTTGAGAGGCATATGTCCCGAGCAAGCGGACACCTGGGCGCGAATTTGCACATGTTTTCCGCCTTTGCGGGACTCTCTGAAAAAATATTCTCACCGAGCGATTCGCTGAGGTTTCCCTCCATTCCAATACTCGCCAGGACGAGAGCAACGGAATAAGGATGGACTGGAGTCTGCGTCACCTCGTCGGATGTTCCCTCTTCGACAATCTGCCCCTTGTAGATTACCATTATCCTGTCGCTGATGTACCGCGCAGAGGCGATATCATGTGTGATATAGAGCATGGACATGTTGCTCATCTCCTTCATCTTCCTGAGCAGATTGAGAACACCTGCCCTGAGCGACACATCCAGCATTGAAATCGGCTCATCGGCAACAACCAGCTTCGGATTGAGTATCAGATTCCTCGCTATGGCGACCCTCTGCCTCTGGCCACCGCTGAGCTGGTGAGGGAATTTATTTATGTAATCCGATGAAGGCGTGAGGCCGACGGTCACCAGCATTCTCTCTACAGCGTGCCTGCGCTCATCATCAGTCATTTCAGGCGAGTGTATCTCCAGTGGCTCGGCGACGAGCTTCTGGACACTGTGTCTAGGATTAAGGCTCTGGAAAGGATCCTGGAAAATAGTCTGCACAACCGGGCGGAATGAAGTCAGGGACTTCCTGTCTGAGAAATTGATTTCAGCGCCCATCAACTCCAGTTTCCCGGAAGTTGGCTCGTCAAGCAGGCCAACAATTCTGCTGAAGGTCGTCTTACCGCTGCCAGTCTCGCCAACCAGGCCGACTGTGTCTCCCTCCCGAAGCTCCAGACTGATGTCGTTTGCCGCAACTATATCCATCGACGCCGCGGTGGACTTCAGGCCGATACGTATACCCTGCTTGGACTTGAACACCCTCCTGATGCCGGACGCGGAAAGCAGATGCTTCCTTTCATCTGAAGAGTTGATGGTGGTTGCATCTGCAGCTTGCCCGGTGGTTTTCCTTGCCGCAGCCCCGGACCTGAAAGGAAGGACATTGCATCTCACATAATGATCCTTGCCGACTATGCTGTCCAGCTCCGTACTTGATGATGAGCATTCCAGCCTTGCAAATGCACATCGTGGTGCAAAGGCGCAGCCGGCGATTTCGCCCATCAGGCTCGGCGGTGCGCCGGGGATGGATTCAATGTTGGTAACATCCTCTGTGAGCGACGGCATCGAGTCAATCAGTGCCCTGGTGTATGGATGCTGCACATTCGCAAACCTGCTTTCCGGAAGTGCCTCTATGATCCTGCCTGCATACATTACCTGAATTCTGTCCGAGAGATGGGAGACAAGTGATATGTCATGAGATATGTTGATTATGCTCAGATTGTATTCGTTCCTGAGCTTCTCGAGCTCCTCCACTATCTTGTACTGTGTGATGACGTCGAGCGAAGTAGTCGGCTCGTCCGCAATTATGAGAGCGGGCTTGAGGGCAATTGCCATTGCTATGATCACGCGCTGCTTCATTCCGCCGCTCAGCTGGTGCGGAAAGGCATCCATGACCCAGGATTCCAGGCCGACAATGGACAGCAGTTTCCTCGACTTCTGACGCGCAACCTCCCTGTCGTCGCTCAGTCTGTAGTAGAAAATGTCGCTCATCTGCTCCCCGACAGTGAAAAGAGGATTGAGAGAGTTTATTGCACCCTGGAAGACAATGGATATGCCAAACCACCTTATGGAGTTCAGCTTTTCCTCCAGAGCCCTCTCCCTCCTGTTCATTCTGAAGGAATAGGAGGCACCGGTGCCGGAGTCCGCGATCACATTCCCCTTGTAGTATATCCTGCCACCGGTAATCCTGGAATTCTGCGGAAGAATGTGCGCTATGGCCATGGCAAGAGTTGATTTGCCGCAGCCGCTTTCCCCCACGATACCAACAGATTCGTGTTCCCTGACACCAAGCGTCACGTTAGTAACGGCTCTGATCTCGGCACCCTTGAGTGTATATGATACCGACAGATCATCAAGATAAAGCACATACTCTGCCGGATCTGTTTTGTCTGGCAATCTTTCATCTCCTCAGTGTGACATCCATTGCCTCTCTGAGTGCCTCGCCGAACATGTTGAATCCCAATACGGCCCCGGTTATCATGATGCCGGGGAAAACGGTCATCCACCAGTCCTGTATGTATGGCAGGCCCTCGGTTATCATGGCACCCCATTCAGCAGTTGGGGGTGGTATGCCCGCACCCAGGAAGCTGAGGCCTGCTGCCACAAGCATCGCCGCCCCGAGTGAAACAGAGTAGAGGACAAGCGATGGCGAAAGTGTATTGGGGAAAATGTGGTCACGCATTATCCTCGATCTCGAAGCGCCAACTGATACAGCGCCGGTGACGAACAGTTCCTCCCTGGTGGATAGAACAACGCTTCTGGTGATGCGCGCGAAGCCCGGTATTCCGACTATGGCGATCGCAATGACAATAGTAAAGAAGCCAGGGCCAATTGCAATTGCTATTGCTATAGCGAGCAGTATTGTGGGAAATGCAAGCAGTACATCCATGCCCCTCATGAGAGCCTGGTCGGTTCCCCTGCCGAAGTAACCAGCGACAAGTCCTACAGCTTCACCAACTGAGAAGCTCAGTGTAACACCTATTACGGAAAGCAGCATATCGAGTCTTGCAGCGTAAAGAACTCTTGAGAATATGTCCCTCCCGTAAAGGTCTGTTCCCATTAGATGTTTCGCGGATGGTGGAAGTATCTGTATATTGTTTGGAAAGTAATTCGGCGGGTAAGGCGCAATATACGGTCCTGCTATGGCCAGAAAGCAATAGAAGGCTATGATGACAACACCCGCAAGTCCGGCGGGATTCCTGAGAAGGAGTCCGACTGTTTCACTGCGGCTGGAAACTGAGCTCCGGACCCTCCTGAAGACAGTGTCAAACATCTGATCACACCACGACTACAGTGCTACCCTTGGATCTACAAAAGCATACAGTATGTCGGCCAGGAAATTGATCACAACAAAAAGCAGCCCCGATATGAGAACCACGGCCATTATACTTGGGTAATCGGTATTCTGGATGGAGATGTAGGCATAGTACCCAAGACCGGGCCAGGCGAAGACAGACTCCGTCAGAACAACTCCGCCCATGAGACCCGCTGCATACAAGGCAGAGACAGTGATTGCGGGCAGCAGCGCATTTCTAAATGCATATTTATTCACAATAACACGTCTGGGCAGACCGATGGCAGCAGATGTCCTGATGTAGTCCTGGCCGAGCACGTCCAGCATGCCGGACCGAAGGATCCTGGAAAGCAGAGCTATCAATCCAATGGATAGTGCAATGGCAGGCATGAGTATGTGCCTTACCGAGCTGAGCAAATCAGCCAAATTTCCAGTAAACAGACTGTCCAGGATCATCATTCCGGTGATATGCGGAGGAGCAGTGAGCAGCGGGTTGAGCTGACCGCTCGGAGGCAGCCACCTGAGGTAGAAGTAGAACAGTATTATCATCAGCGTACCGACCCAGAAGACCGGCATTGATATTGCCACCAGTGACGAAACTCTTGTAGCGTGGTCGACTGGTTTGTTCACCCTGAGTGCTGTCCCTATGCCAAGAAACAGAGCGATTGGAACTGCTATGACAAGTGCAGCAAGCGCCAGTTCCATGCTGACAGGGAACCTGCTGGCAATTTCAGCCGAGACCGGCTGGTCCCAGATGTAAGTGTAGCCCAGGTTTCCCTGAAGAAGCTTGAAAAGGTAAATAAAAAATTGGAGATAAAGTGGTTTGTTGAGGCCCATTTCGGCCTCAGCTATCTTGAGTTCAGTTGGGTTGACTTCTGGCCCTATTACGACTAGCGCCGGGTTTCCCGGGACAACATGTGACAGCACGAATGTGACCACTATGAGTCCGAGGATTGTGGGCACCGCTGCCAGTGCCCTGTAGGTAATGTATTTGGCCAGTCCCTTCATGGTCTCAAGTCATATAGGCCTGGTCGAAGTACATGTCGAATGTCGGATAGACGTACAGGTCGTGTACATTCGTTGTGTGCGGTATAACGTTCTGCAGGTTGAACAGCGGTATCTCCACTGCTGCCTGACCGAGCATGTTCTGGACCTGAGCGTACATACTGTCGCGCTGCGTTGCATTGAGCGTTTCACCCGCTGTCAGCAGCAGGTGGCTCGCTGTCGAGTTGTTATAGTAGTTGTAGTTGCCGTATATGCCCAGGTTGCCGTTGTAGAACAGCGGGAACAGGCCGTCTTCCGGTGTTGCCAGCAGATTGACCCAGCCTTCAAAGAACATCGGGAATGTTCCATGACCGGCCTCGTCGTTGAATGTGCCGGACTGAAGCGGAGTGCCGGTTATGTTCACACCGACGTTGTTCAGTTCCTGTTGCAGTATCGTGAATATCGCTGCACCGACAGGGTCTCCGGAAGTGTAGTAGAAGGTTGTTGTGAAGCCGTGACCGTATCCGGCCTGCTGCAGCAGGGCCCTTGCCTTCGCCGGGTTGAACGAATAGTTCTTGAAAGCAGGTGTGTAAGACTCAATCGACTTCGCAATTACACTCTGGATAGGTATGCCGAAGCCGTATGTGGAGTACTTCACGAGCTCTGTCTGGTTGGTCGCGAACTCCATTGCCTGCCTGACAAGAGTGTTGTTGAACGGTGTGACATTCTCATCCAGGCCAATGTAGTATTCCGAAGACGTAGGGCCGGACGAAACCTGAACGTTCTTGTACGTGGCCAGTGAGCTCATCTGGCTGTACGGTATATTCAGCGCTATGTTGATCGCTCCGCCTTCTAGCTCTGTCTGCTGGGTGGTCGCAGACGGCGTTATCTCGTATATCACCTTGGATATCTTGGGAGCGCCTCCCCAGTAATGCGGGTTGGCGACCATGACTATCTGCGAAGTTGATGTGGAGTTAAGCAGGTAGGGACCCGTGCCCATCGCGTTGTTCGTCATGAATGTGTTGACCTTGCCAGCCACCACTCCGCCGTGAGCGTTGATGTATGCAGGGTTAACTATGCCGGTAACCCAGAGCTGGAACAGGTTCAGGAACCACGGATATGGTCTGGACGGAACCAGCATGACCGAATATGGACCCAGGACGTGAATTCCGCTCTCGTTCAGGAAGGTGAAGACGTGGAAGTCTGCTCCCTGCTTCATTGTTATAATGCGGTCGAGAGAAAACTGGACATCAGATGCGTTGAACACGGGGCCGAGTGAGCCGTCAGGGTTCACAAAGTTAACGCCCTGTCTCAGTGTGAATGTGACTGATCCATTGGCGTTCGATACCCAGCTGGTTGCCAGCTCAGGGACGGGGGTCAGGGAACCCACTGTTGTTCCGTTGTAAGTCGTTGTGCCATACCCTATCAACGTATTGTATATCTGGTCATCAAACAGAACCGAGGCAGTGTCAAAAGCAACTGCCGGGTCAAGCGAAGCATAAGTCGCCGTACTGCCGATGATGAGTGTCTTGCCTGCAGTTGAGGAGCTACCGGTAAGGTTGCTCCTGAAGACATACAGGCCAGCTCCAATCACCAGTACGACGATTACCACCGCTGCTGCCACTTTGGGCACTGCCGACTTCCTGGCTCTTGGCGCAGGAGTCGGACCTGCGTTTGTATCCGTACTAGAACTCATTATTCTACCCCTCAAATATGCTGTCTGCAAAAATTTTTGCGCGTGCCAATCTGTGAACTACTATATTTTAGTTTCTAGGACTGCAAAAAAATAAAATTATGATATTTCGAAATAATTCACTTACTGGACAGGTCAACGTACATGTTTGGCGTACGAAGTCATCCGCGCTTTACTCTACAGCTTGTATTTTCTTTCCCTGCACCGGAGGATATCAGCCGCTTTGCCGGGCTGAATAAACAACCAAAACGGGCGCCGCTGAAATTTTTCAGCAGTGATGTTGAATATACCGAAACACCGCCCTGCATGTTCAGACCAGCTGCGGCAATTTTGAAATGTCACTTTAGCCGAGGGCTCACAGATTTGAAAGAAACTGACTGCGTAGCAAGAGTGCAAACGCTGGCAATTTACTGGGCAATTCCAAGGAGAACAACATGATATGATTTCAGGACGATGAATAACAAAGGTTCTATGAGCAAATATTCTTATAGAAGTGCTTATTTATCAACCAAGTAATTGATGGCGAACTGGGAAGGGAAATCCCCCAGATCGCCGTCCTAGCTGTCAAGGAATGCAAGACAAAGAGGTAGCAACATGATAGGACAGGCAGGCAACACACCGATATTGGTTTTGAAAGAGGGAACTAGACGAGAGAGAGGCAAGGGAGCCCAGTTTGATAATATTGCAGCAGCAAAAGCGATAGCTGATGCAGTGAGAACAACGCTCGGTCCCCGCGGAATGGACAAGATGCTTGTTGGAGGTCTCGGCGATGTCACCATTACCAATGATGGCGTCACAATCCTCAAGGAACTGGAGGTCGAGCACCCCGCGGCAAAGATGATAATCGAGGTGGCTAAGACACAGGACGAGGAGGCTGGAGACGGAACGACTACCTCCGTCATACTGGCGGGTGAATTCCTGAAGAAGGCTGAGTCGCTGATTGAGCAGAATGTGCATCCCACGGTGATAACAAAGGGATACAGAATGGCTGAATCGAAAGCCATCGAGATACTTGAAAAAATATCACTTCCCGTTACAATAAAGGACAAGGAAACACTCATCGACATAGCTAAGACTGCAATGTACAGCAAGAGCGCAAGCAGTGCAATTGACGTCCTCGCAAAGGTCTCTGTTGATGCTGTAAGTGCAGTTGCCGAGGAAAGGGATGGAAAGTACTTCGTAGACGATGACGACATACAGCTTGTCAAGAAACATGGTGCCAGCATTGACGAGACAGAGACTATCACCGGCATTATCGTGGACAAAGAGGCTGCCCACGCTGCAATGCCAAAGCAGGTGGAGAAGGCGAAGATCGCCCTGCTTGACGCGGCACTCGAAATCAAGAAAACGGAGATCGACGCGAAGATAGAAATTACGGATCCGTCCAAGATTCAGCTGTTCCTTGCGGAAGAGGAAAACATGCTGAAGGCCATGGTAGAAAAGGTCAAGAACAGCGGTGCAACAGTAGTATTCTGCCAGAAGGGAATTGATGACCTCGCCGCCCACTACCTGTCTAAGAACAAAGTCTACGCAGTGAAAAGGGTCAAGAAGTCTGACATGGAGAAGCTGGCAAAGGCAACCGGTGCTAACATAGTGAGCAGGGTCGATGACCTTACATCACAGGACCTCGGCTTCGCCCAGCAGGTGGAGGAGAAGAAGATACTGGAGGACAAGATGACATTTGTAACCGGCTGCAAGAATCCGAAGGCAGTCTCCGTGCTGATAAGAGGCGGAACTGAACATGTCGTTGACGAGATAGAGCGCTCACTGGTTGATGCCACAAGCGTGGTTGCTGTTGCACTCGAGGACGGAAAAATGACATACGGTGGCGGAGCGACAGCCACAGAACTTGCCATGAAACTGAGAGACTACGCAACATCCGTGGGTGGAAGAGAACAGATTGCAATCGAGTCGTATTCCGAAGCGCTTGAAGTCATACCTACAACGCTCGCTGAAAATGCGGGCCTCGACCCGATTGACATCCTCATTGACATAAGGAAGGCGCACAAGAACGGACAGGCTTCCGCGGGAGTGAATGTCATCTCTGGAAAGGTCAGTGACATGAAGAAGGAGAAAATCATTGAGCCTATACGTGTTGGCAAGCAGGCGATACACTCAGCCACTGACGCCGCTGTAATGATCCTGAAAATCGATGATGTGATAGCATCCAAGTCGAAGGATCTCACCCCGCCCAAGGGTGGTCCGGGCGGCATGGGTGGAATGGGCGAAGAGTACTGATTGCATCCGCACCCCCAACAAACCACTTAACAAAACACATTTCCCTTTTCTGATGCCAGTGAAATCGAAAGCATTAAATTAGTACGCCTTGATGGCTTTTGTGATAGTTATGGTAATGCCTCTTGCGCTACTGGAGAAATCATTAAACAAGAGAGTAACACTGCTTCTCAAGGACAACCGGATGCTGGAGGGAAGACTTGTCGGATACGATGAGTTCATGAACATGGTGCTTGAGGATACGGAAGAGAGAAAGGCCGAGCAGACAAGAAAAATAGGATCTGTCATTTTGCGCGGAAACAATGTTGTCAGTATCTCTCCCTGATGAACATCTGCGTCATGCTGCAGCGGGGATGAAGGGTTGATGAAGGCTGTAATTCTCGCCGGTGGGTTTGGCACCAGACTGAGGCCGCTGACAAACCTGGTTCCCAAACCGCTGGTGAGTATTGCGGGTGTTCCGCTCATACAGAGAATCATGGACACACTGCCGCCTTCTGTAGACGAGATAATAATAGCCGCCGGCTACAGGGCACATGACATAGAAAGTTACTTCCTTGACAGGAAAGAACCGGCACCAGTCACTGTTGTTACCGAGCACAAGCCACTGGGCACTGCCGGGGCGTTGTGGAACCTAAGAAACAAGCTAGACACCACCTTCCTTGTGCTCAACAGCGATGTGATCAACAGTCTTTCTCTTGCCGATATGATATCATTCCATCGGGACAAGCATGCGATCGCAACAATTTCTCTCTGGAAGGTCGCAGATCCGACGGCGTTCGGGATTGTCAGGCTTTCCAATGGCACAGAAATATCAGAATTCAGGGAGAAGCCGAAGAGGGAGGAGGCTTTCAGCAATCTGATCAATGCAGGCACATACGTCATGGACACAGACATCTTCCAGCACATAAATCACGAAAACTTTTCCCTTGAGAGAGAAGTGTTTCCAATGCTTACAGACGGAAGACTGCACGCTTACAGTTTTGAAGGTTACTGGATAGACTGCGGCTCCAGGGAAATGTTTCTGGCTGCACAGCAGTTGATAATTAACAGGGACGGTCTGGGTATTGCGAAAGCAGCTAAGGTGGACGGCTGTTCCCTGAACAGACCGGTTGCGGTTGAAAAGGGTGCACATATCAGAGGCGTCAGGCTCGGCCCCAACGCGTACGTTGAAAGGGGAGCGAAGATAGGGGAAGGAACAACAGTGGAGAACAGCGCAATACTTGCAAATGCGAACGTTGGGAAGAACTGCAGGATCTCCAGCTCAATTGTTTGCCCCGATGCCGTTGTAAGCGACTCAACTGTCAGTGACAATCAAATATTAGGCGGGCCTTCAGTCTGAACGTGGCTGATGGCCAGTCAACGCTCTTCGATTTCGTCGAGTTTGACAGGAACGGGAAGATAGAGAACTCGGATGGTTTTGTATTACACCCGCTCCTGGAAAGAAGCAGGGTGGAATACAGGGATTTTCAGGTAGAACTTGCGAAGATGGCGGTTGGAAGCAACCTTCTCGTGGTTGTTCCAACCGGATTGGGCAAGACTATTGTTGCGCTGATTGCCGGAGCCGAGATGATGAAGACAACAGGGAAAAAGATCCTCTTCCTCGCACCCACCAGGCCTCTGGCTATGCAGCACCTTGAGACATTCAGGAAGAATTTTCTCCTCAAATCGCTGGCACTTTTCACAGGCTCAACACCAGCCGCGGAGAGGAAGGGACTCTGGTTCTCCAGCAGGGTTATCTTCGCCACGCCGCAGGTAATTGCTAATGACCTTGATGCAGGTCTCTACAATCTGGACGAAGTGGCATTCTGCATCTTCGACGAGGCGCACCGGGCGGTAGGCAACTACAGCTATGTACATGTGGCTGAAAAGTGCAAGGAGGCGGGAATAAGGATACTCGGGCTCACCGCATCACCTGGCTCAAAGAAAACGAAGATAGAGAGCATACTTCAGGCACTCAACATAGACAAAGTGGAAATCAGGAACAGAGAGGATGAAGGCGTAAGCTCGTTCGTGAAGGAGGTTGAAGAGCAGATAGTCAGGGTGGACATCAGCGACGAAATGAGGGAACTGCTGTCGCCGCTGGATGATCTGCTCCATGAGAAGATCGTCAAGATACAGAGGATGGGGTTTCTCCGGTACAAGAAGGCGGAGTTCGTGTCCAGGAAGGATCTGCTTTCTGTCAGGGCAGCCATAATGGCAAGGGGCAAAAGGGGAGGATATCTCTTCGGCGCGATGCACAACAGCATCGTGGCCATACATGCATACCACTGTTCGGAACTACTTGAGACGCAAGGGGTAAAGCCGCTCCGTCTTTATTTGGACAGAATGCAGGCATCCGAAAAAATGAGCAAGGTGGAAAAGAGCTTCCTTAATGATGACAGGGTGAAAAAAGTGTTGGCTCTGCTGAAAAAGGCAAGGAGCGAGTCACATCCGAAGGCCGCGAGATTGGTCGAAATCATAGGCAGCCAGCTTGAGAAAAAGGAAGACAGTCTTGTCATGGTATTCACACAGTACAGGGATACAATTGAGCTCATAACATCCGAGCTGGAGAAAAAGGGGATCAGCTGCGGCAAATTCATAGGACAGGCGGACAGGGGGAAGGAGAAAGGTATGAGCCAGAAGGAACAGAGGCAGACGATAAAGAAATTCTCCACCCGTGGTTTCAGTGTGCTAGTTGCAAGCAGCATAGGAGAAGAAGGAATAGATGTGCCAGATGTGGATTTGGTGGTTTTCTACGAACCTATTCCCAGCGAAATAAGGTACATACAGAGGAAGGGAAGGACGGGAAGGAGTTCGGTGGGCAAGGTGACAATACTTGTCGCGAACAGGACCAGGGATGAGGCATATCTCAGGGCGAGCTTCAAGAGGGAAAGGAAGATGAACACAATAGTGAAGTCAATGAAGGAGAAGGATGCCTAGCTGCTCCCTCCGGGCATCCCGAGTGCCAGTTTTGAAGTCAGCAGCTTGAGGAATGACTCGAGGTGGCCGACAAGCGACTCATTGTCTGAGTATCCACAGGCAGACAGGTCAGGTGAGGCTATCAATGCTCTTTTTCCATCGCTCACTATATCTGTGGCGAGCAGTTCTGTGACTCTGTAGCTCTCGCTGTGTTCAGGAAGCTTTACTGATGGTGCCGTTATTATTGTCACGTGCACACCACGCTTCTTTGCATCTGAAAACTTCTTGCCGAACGTCTTCCTGATGTCCCTTATTGCAGGAGTGGAAATCAGGAATCTTGTTGTAGATGAATCCAGCATTTCGCCTATTTTCTCAGTGACCTTGTCCCTTCCCACTATGGTGTAAATCAGCTGTGGTATCCCCTTTTCGCTGAGCATACCGCTGACAAGAGAAAGTTTCCTGAACGCCTCTCTTGTATTCTCTGCTATCTCATCGCCTTTGGAGAGCGGATCCTCCGGATGGAAAATCTTCGGCTTTCCGGGGGACGCGGTAACGAACCCTTTCTGCTCAAGAAGCGTGAGCGACTTGTACGCTGAAGTCCTCGGTATCTTTGTGACTTCAGCTACTCTCTGTGGAGTGCCGAAGCCCAGGACAACAAGCCCCATGTAAGCCCTGGCTTCATATTCCGAAAGACCGCATCGCTTGAGCACACCAATGACATCGTCGTACTCCTTTCGCAGCTCGTCTGGATTTTCACCAAGCATTTTAATTAGGTTCATCTGAATGTAGCAGTTATCGCTACATATCATTTAAACTTATGTCGTGCGAATAAGCGACAGCGGGATGAAAAGATAACCTGCTGAATAGCGTTTAATACTAGTTCGCTTTAGATAAGGGGAGGTATTGCCTTGATAGAACTGAACGATGACAAGTGCATGCATTGCGGAGCCTGTGTAGGTGCCTGTCCGGCCAACGCAATTTACCTCAATGAAGTCATACTGGATTTCAATGATGACTGCACAGATTGCGGTCTCTGCGTAAGGGCCTGTCCAGTCGGTGCTCTGAGCCTGATACGAACCAGGGGCCTGAAGGTTCCTGCGGTCACTGCATGAGCGTATTTATGAGCAGGCAACTGATTTGCCAGTTTGAACTTCCGGGTGGAAGCATATGTTCTTCAAAGACAGCTATGACGTGATAGTAGTTGGAGGAGGGCCGTCAGGCAGCACCGCCGCAAGATATGCGGCCAGGAACGGGGCTGATGTACTTCTCGTAGAAAAGAGGCAGGAGATAGGCTCCCCGGTAAGATGCGGAGAAGGAGTGTCGATGGAGATATTCAAGCACGTCGACATCAAACCGGACAGCAGCTGGTTTGTCAATCAGGTCACAGGTGCAAGGATTTTTGGCCCGTCCGGAAAATTCATACTGATCGATGCGAAGAAAGCAGGCGACGAAGTCGGAGCAGTCATTGAGAGAGACAACTTCGACAAGTATCTTGCGACCGAGGCGGCCAGGGCCGGAGCTGAGATAGCTACAAAGACTTCCGTTGTTGCGCTCAACAGGGACGGCGGGGAGATCACAGGCGTAAGGGTCAGGAGGATGGGCGAAGAGAAAGACGTATCGGCAAAGCTTGTGATAGGGGCAGATGGATTCGAATCACAGATAGCCAGATGGTCTGGCTTCAACACCAATCTCAAGACAAGGGATACAACGTCCAACCTGCAATACAGAATGACGAACCTGGACCTTGATCCCAGATTCACTGATTTTTACATTGGTTCAGTGGCGCCGGGTGGATATGTCTGGATTTTTCCTAAGAGCCGCGAAGTAGCGAATGTGGGAATCGGACTGCTCCTTTCAAAGATAAAGGGGCCGAGCGAGGCGAAGGACTATCTCGATGCATTTATAGAAAATGACATCAGGTTCAAAAATGCAAGTATAATGGAGACAGTGAGCGGTGGAGTGTCGGTAAGCGCTCCGCTGGACAAGGTGACTGCCGACAGGATAATGCTTGTTGGCGATGCGGCAAGAATGATTGATCCGCTGACCGGTGGTGGAATCAGCAACGGTGTGATTGCCGGAAAGGTCTGCGGTGAAGTTGCTGCAGAAGCAGTGAAGGCACAGGACTTTTCCGACGAATTCCTCCAGAGGTACGAGAAAGGATGGAGGGAACTCCTGGAGGAGAAACTTTACAGGGACTATATGGCCAAGGAAAAACTCGTATCGCTTGACGATGTGGCCCTGGACAAACTGATAGAGGTCATGTCCGCTGTCAGACTGGAGAATCTGTCGACAAAGGAGATACTGACTGCGATCAGGTCAAAGTACCCTGAGCTCGTCAAGGAATTCGAGGATCTTATCTGAGCGCTGACAGTTTATAGCTTCATCCCGTGCAGTACGTCCAGAAACAGTGCCGGTATTCTAAACAATGTTCATTACATTTGCTTTATGGATAATTATTAAATAAGAAACATCCCGCTTATCTGGATGGACAGCCGGTATTTACAGCCCGGGAACGTAGCTGTCTCATGGGGTGCATGTTCATGGAGCAGAGAGCTGATGCGGATATAACGAAGGAGCTGAATTACGGCACATGGAGGGCCCAGAAGGGATGGAAGCCAAGGATGATTGTGGGCGCAGAGGGATGTAATTTTACTGACAGTGATGGAAGAACATTTCTGGATTTTTCCTCACAGTTGATGTGCAGCAACCTGGGGCACGGCAACAAGAGAGTCATAGATGCGATTGTTGAGCAGGCGAGGGCACTTCCCTATATTGCACCAGAGTTCACGAACCTGGCGCGCACGAAGCTCAGCTCCAAGCTGCTGGAGGTCCTGCCTCGCGGTCTGAGAAAGTTCTTCTTCGGCACGTCAGGGACTGAGGCTAACGAAGCAGCGGTCAAAATGGCGAGAATGCTGTTCAAGAAGGAAGGCAAGTTCAAGATAATCACAAGATACGATTCCTACCACGGTTCAACTGCCGGAAGCATTGCTCTTACGGGAGACCACAGACGGTACATAACAGAAGTGCCCGGACATGCGTCAGGTGTTGTCAGGGCACCGGATCCATACTGCTACAGGTGCCCGCTCGGACTGAAGTTTCCGGAGTGCGGTATAGAGTGTGCCGACTACGTGGACTACATGTTCCGGCACGAGGGAAATGTCGCCGCCATGATGGTGGAACCGGTGACAGGAACGAACGGAGTTATCGTTCCCCCTGACGGATACATGCAGAAAATCGCAAGTATAACGAGGGAAAACGATGCGCTACTCATTGCAGATGAGGTGATGTCCGGTTGGGGAAGGACAGGGGAGTGGTTTGCCGTCAACAAGTGGGGAGTTGTTCCCGACATACTGACGACCGCCAAAGGGATAACGGGTGCGTACATACCCCTCTCCCTTACTGCGACAAAT
>JAJYOM010000093.1 GCA_021796175.1 Thermoplasmata archaeon | reverse complement strand
GCGCAACGGACGTCGTGCTTGTCGGCGATAAGGGCTTCCACTCCGCCGCCAATGTGGCGGAGCTGGAGGAGTCCCGCATGAGCTACATACTCCCACTCAGGAGGGACAGCGCTCTCATAGACTACGGCGGCATGAAAAGCGGCATGAGGTCGTTCGGCCACTTCCTCTTCCAGGGAAGGCCGGTATGGTTCAGGGCAAGGAAGAGGGGGAAGAGGATTGTCCTCCTCTTCTTCGACCGTTCACTTGCAACGGAGGAGGAGAAGGACATGCTTCTCAGGGCAGACAGGGAGAAGGGGAGGGGGAAACACATTGCAATGAAAGAGTATTTCGCAGTGCAGCACAGGATGGGCACCATTGCCGTGCTCACCGACCTGAATGAGGACGGCGAGCGTATATTCGAACTGCTGAAGTCCAGGGTGGACATAGAGCAGCTCTATGACACCTTCAAGAACACCATACATGCGGACCGGTCGTACATGAGGGACGACTACCAGCTGAACGGCTGGCTGTTTGTCAATTTCATTGCAATGATGCTCTACTACCGCATATACAACCTGCTTGTTGCGCACAGTATGCTCAGGAAGTATTCGCCCATGGATGTGCTCGAGCATCTCTCAAGGGTGCAGATGCTCAGTATGGACGGCCGGTGGATCATGACGGAAATACCGAAGAGGACAAGAGAGATTATAGCGCAGCTGGAGATACCTATTATTCAAAACTGACGGAGTTACAGTTTAAACTACGGGAGTCAGGGTTTAAAGGGTTCGAAGGCATTCATGCCTTCTTTACTGCGGCTTTCACCTTGTTCATCAGATCGGGAGTTATCTCGTTGATCCCATGTGAGCCTTTGGCATGCGCTTGGATCACTGGCATCAGTTCCTCCTGTTTGTCTGCTCTTGCCTCGAAGCCACAATTCATTCCGATATCCTTGCATCTGAAACTGTACGACATGTGTATCAGAAGTAGAAACAGATATTCAACATAAAAAGATAGACACACACATGTGTGGGTTTCTTATGCCTCTTCAAACATATACCTGTCTATGATTTTCCTCAGGCCACGCCTGAGAATTTCCTGAACTGTCCTGACGCTTACACCGAGATCTTCAGCAAGCTCGGTCATTGTCATGCACCTGTCTACATCGAAATATCCGCCCGTGTATGCCATTGCAATCACCTGTTTCTGTCTCTTCGTCAGATGAAGGGTCTCATGGCCCGCCTCTATCCGCGAAATCTTGAACTTCAGACCTGTCTGTTCCAGACCTTTCGTGAACATAGCGAAAGTCGATCTTTCTGGAATTATAATCCTGTATCGCAGCGCGCTATTCACCGCCGGCCTTATGTTAATGGATATTGCCCTCTCTTCGGCTATTAGCCTGCACACTTCGCAACTCTTCGTAAGCAGCCAGCAGGTGTCGGAGTTCACCCTGGTCGCGCCAGATGATCTCCTCCGGAGAGCGGAATACGTGTCGGCATCCATCCCTTCCACTGAAACGAGATGATTTGTCTTTTCTTTTCCGGCATTCAGCCTTTCGATTCTGAATTGCATATTGGTATTCTCTAGGAGGGATAGAATCGGGCAACTTGGCTTTTCCGCAACGATATCAGCTTCAATCAGATCTCTTTTGTTCCCGGGCATGAAGTCATGGTCCTCCCAATATGTATCAACTCTCCTGATACGTTAATCCTGCATATATATGCCCCATGAGATGGAGGCTGGACAACAGAGTGATCGAACTGCCACACAATGATAGAGCACCAAATGCCTTTATTTCTGGGAGTTTGAACTGTGAACAAGACCTGGATCATCTGTCAAACTTGAAAAGTGGACCGGGCGGGTTTTGCACTGAAAATCAGCTGGAAGCAAGAGTAATATGAGCGTTAACGCAAGACACTCTCCACCTGAGATGGCTATACTTCACAGGCAGCAGAGTGGTAGAAAAGTGTTTAAATTGGTTGAGTATAAAGTATAATACTTATGTCTCAACGAATCTTCGTTGACAGGAAGGAAGAACTCGCGATACTGAGGAAAGACTATGCTGAAAAAGGCAAAAGCCTCTTTGTAATCTACGGACGAAGACGTGTTGGCAAAACGGAGTTGATACGCAGATTCACTGATGGGAAAGGACTTTACTTTCTTGCCACAAATGAGGGCGACAGAGAGAACATAAGGAGCTTCCAGGGAATAATGGCCGCGTTTCTCCGGGACCCGGGAATACGCGGCGGACTGTACTCCGACTGGTTCTCCTTCTTTTCAATGCTGTCCGCCAACAAGACTTTTCAGGAAAGATACAGAAAGTCGAAATTAGTGGTTGCATTTGATGAGTTTCCGTATCTGATTGAGGCAAACAAATCTATCCCGTCAGTTTTTCAGAAGATATACGATACGTTCCCTGACGAAGCAGGGGTCATGCTGATACTTTCAGGATCGTCAATCAGCATGATGGAAAATGAGATACTGTCATACAGAAGCCCGCTGTACGGCAGGAGAACCGGACAGCTGCAACTGAACCCTCTGAAGTTTCGCCAGATTAAGGATCTCATACCTCTTGGATTCGAGGATCTCTGCAGAACGTACTTCGTATTGGGCGGAGTACCGGATTACCTGTTGAAGTTCGATCAGAATCTATCTTTCTGGGATAACGTATTTGAGAAAATACTTTCGAAGGGGGCTCCGCTCTATGAGGAGGCTGAATTTCTCCTCAGGACAGAGTTGCGGGAGCCAAGAAATTACATGCTCATACTGAAATCAATAGCCAAGGGCAACAACAAACTCGGCGAAATAAGTGACTATACCGGACTTGACAAGAGCATGGTGTCCAAGTACATGGATGTGATGATGTCCCTTGAACTCATTTCTCCCGAGATACCTTTTGGTGCGCCTGAGAAATTCAAAAGGAGGTTGTACCGTATCACCGATCCTTATCTCAAATTCTGGTTGAGGTATGTCCTGCCCAACAGGAGTGAAATAGAGATATCACGGTCTCATGATGTCCTTGAGAGGATAAAGGAAGATTTCGGCACCTTTTCAGGAGAGCAGTTTGAGCAGTTGATGCGAGAGCTCGTTGTTGATGGCATCATCGGAAGACCCTTCAGCAAGGCCTCAAGATGGTGGGGAAGGAACAGGGCAAAGAGTCCCGGCAAAGACATGGAAGAGATCGATATTGTCGCATATTCGGCTGAAAGGGATGAACTGTTATTTGCAGAATGCAAGTGGTCAGGCAGACGCACCAGTGTCGATATCATACACAGGCTGAAAGAAAAATCGAAAGCAGTTATCAAGCAGCGCCCGAACAGCAGGATTTCCTACGCAGTGTTCTCGAAATCCGGATTCTCAGGCAATATTGGCGTGACGGACACGGACACATTGCTCATGGATATTGAGGACTTAAGGAAGTCATTGGAAAAGATGAAGAAGTGACAGTATGAACATCCCTGATGCGAGCCAGACTTCGAATGTCTGCCAATCTTGAAAAGTGGACCGGGCGGGATTTGAACCCGTGGCCTCTACCATGCCAAGGTAGCGATCTTCCAACTGATCTACCGGCCCATTACGTTTTTGTGCTAAGCCGTTCTGAGCATAAATATTACTGTACGGTCAGGAATCTATCCGGGCATCTACACGGGTGGCCACTTCGTGCCTGATCTGCGACTCGCTGTAACTTTCAATGCTTCTCTGGAAGCGCATTCTTTCACCCGGAACCCGCGTTGGATATTCTGCGGTAACACAGCCCAAGCATAGCTCGGCGTGCTTGGAGCCTATTGCCTTCACCAGCCCCTCGATGCTGATGTAGCCGAGGCTGTCAGCAGTGATTTCCTTTGCAATTTCAGCTTCGGTCCTCCCCGTGGCAATGAACTGGTTCCTCGTCTTCATATCAATGCCGTAATAGCAGGGTGCGATGATCCTGGGGCAGCCAATCCTCACATGTACTTCGGTTGCGCCCGCCTCCCTTACCATCTGAACTATCTGGCGCATTGTGGTGCCACGGACAATGCTGTCATCGATAATGACTACGCGCTTCCCCTTAATCACTGAGCGAATCGGATTCAGCTTCATTCTCACACCCGCCTCACGTGCCTTCTGGTCCGGCAGAATGAACGTTCTTTCCACAAAGCGGTTTTTCATCAGCCCCTCGGACATCGGTATGCCCGATTCCTCGCAGAAGCCTATCGCATGTGTCCTGCCCGAGTCGGGGACCGGGATCACGACATCGGCTTCAACTGGCCTCTCCTTTGCAAGCATGCGTCCCACTTCCACCCTGACATCGAATACCGACCTGCCGTCGATTACGCTGTCCGGTCTGGCGAAGTAGACATATTCGAACATGCAGTTTGCCTTTTCTCCGAGTGAGGGAGCAGAATATGAGACATAATCCTCGGTTGTCAGCTCAACTATCTCACCCGGCTGAACATCCCTGATCAGGCTGCCGCCGAGCATTTCAAAAACCACACTCTCACTTGCCACGGCGAAGCCGCCTGGGATCCTTCCCAGAACGAGCGGCCTTATGCCCAGGGGATCCCTGATGCCAAAAACCTTTGATCCTATCATGAGCGTAAAGGCATAACCGCCCTCTATTCTTTTCAGGGCGTTTCTGACTGCCTTCACGGGATCGATAAGGTCCTTGAGCTCGTTCACAATCATTCTGATGACCAGCTCAGTATCAGTGGTGGAGAAAAACGCCCACCCCTCGTCCTCAAGCTTTTCCCTTAACCTTTCGGAGTTGACTATGTCGCCGTTGTGAGCAAGCGCAACATCACCCACTCCTGAACTCAGAACAAGCGGCTGTACGTTTTCAAGCATGTCATCCCCCGTTGTGGGGTAGCGTACATGACCAATGCCAGATCGGCCAGTCAGGGAGGAAAGGTTCTCTGCATTGAATACCTCGTGAGCAAGGCCCATTCCCCTGACTGCTTTTATGGTTTCCTGGTCGGAACTGACGGCTATGCCCGCGCTGTTCTGGCCCCGATGCTGAAGAATCCTCAGGCTGGCGTAAAGATAAGAGGCAACATTTTCATCTGATGAAATTCCAACAACGCCGCACTTGTCTTCGGCCCTGTCGGCGGACAAATCCCTCATCGCCTAGTGGGCCTTTGCCCAGCTGTAGGATCTGACGGTCGATTTCTTTCCGTACCCACAGGATGCGCAGTATCCTTTGATGTTGTAGGAGCGCTTCCCGCATCTCCTGCAGACTATGTGCGTCTTGTTTGTATTATGTTTGCCCTGAGATGGAGTTCCCTTACTCATGATGTTCACTGGACCTAGGGTGAGATATATATAACATTGTCGCCCCGGACAATAGTTACCTCAAGCTTCCGCACAACTTCGTTGTTCACAAGCTCCTCTGCGTTGCGCAGTACAAGGTTCATGTGCGGGTCATAACCGTCGAGTGTTCCCCTGTATCCCCTGTTTCCCTTCAGTTCGACCATCACCTGCGACTCAATCGCCTGGCCGAGGAAAGCCAGTGGTTTGAGAACATTCGTCATGGCTAAAGTCATTTTTCCGGCAGTTATTAAACTTTTGTTTCAGGCCGGGGTTTACTGACAGTCAACTAGATAACAGAGCCGATGGTCGGGGCGTCGTGCATATCCATGTCCAGGTACACCATTCCCTCCATCGCCTGGCTCCGGCCGATGCCTCCCTCGCCTGCTGGCATGACTATGCTGGATCTCAGCAGAAGGTCGAGCTGAGTCATAGCCATGTTCTCCAGGTAAGTTGAAACTACATCCACTTCATAGTCAGCGTCATCAACCAGGTAGTAGACGAAACCGAGGAAACCGTCTCTCGCATTGGTAAGTGTTGAGTACGACTTCAGTGCCGACTCGCCATCGGCTGATATGGCTATGTTCTCAGTATCAATGGTCACTTTCTCGACATCCCTGACGCCACCACCGTCGAGCAGATGTCTCCTCCACACGCTGCCGTTCGATAGAGCGTATACGTTCCAGTTGAGTTCCCTGTCGACATAAATTGGCTGGTCCTCAACATCTTCCACGGTGATCAGTTCATCTGTGAGTTCACTGAGTGCCCGGTGAGAAGATGCCAGCGACTGCTGACTGCTTATTGTCGGAAGGACATCGAGAACCTCCAGATCGTTTTCCCTCGCGCGCTCGACTGCTGCGAGTATACTTCCCAGACCGTGGACGGTCGAGAAGTAACCGGTGGAAATTAGAGATGCTGCATGTCGCCTCACTTCCGCCGGATCAGTCCAGCGATTGCTGTCAATACAGTTTTTCCTGAATTCACTGTAGACTTCACGTGCATCTTTCACCTCCCCCTCCAGTTTCTGATCGCTGTAATGATGCAGCTCCCTGAGGCCGTAGGCTTCGAGGTCTGCAAACCCTTCCTCCTCTGTCCCGCTGCCAGCCG
>JAJYOM010000092.1 GCA_021796175.1 Thermoplasmata archaeon | reverse complement strand
GTACAGGTCGGTACTGGATTGGAACAGACAACAAGTTGAAAATAGAAGAATACTTCTCTTTAATAAGGGTGTTATCAATGCCGTCAGCATACAGCAATGCACGCAATATAGCTTCTGATTCCTCATAATTGAGCACTGAGCGCAGTATTTTATTATCGCAAGTAGACAAGAGAGCATGCAAAGTGTTGATTGATTTTGAGAAATTGCTTGCCTTTGGAATGGACTATCTATCCACCGCCCTTTTACAAAGTGCTTCTCACCTTATCCAACTAATATTCGTTCTGTTAATTTGGCCAATCACTTTGAAGCATAAGTTGTTTTTCCAGTTAATGGAGTGGGACGTTCTGAGTGGTTTAGATACGAACATCAAGCAAATGGGCCAGTGGCGATAAGCCGCATTCCGCAACCTGCAGAGGGACACGAACCTAACCGATGGGACCACAAAGTAAGGCGTTAATAATCCGAGATTTTGCATATTGGCCACCAGACTGGAAGTACGATGTCTGCCTGTGCTCAACAATAAGGAAAGTGTCAGGAAAGGATTTCAAGCCCACTGGAAAGAAGCTGGAGCAACTCTATGTCCAGCTAACGGATAAACCCGAAGGCATACGCCTAGTCCACCGACCCGTGGACTATAAAAGAAGTGAGTGGGCCTACAAAAAGAGGGCTCAGTGCAACACGCTAATGCAATGGTGTTTGGATGTTTAGGCGTCGATTGCACTAAATAGCTCCCTTGCTTAAGCCAATGGTTTTAAACTTGAGAATGGTTTCGTATTACCCTGATGCAACGGAATAGACTTGTTGTTATAAGCTTAATAATAGTGCTCATAGTTTCCGCGGGCTTCGGCGTGTTTTATGAGATAAGAAACAATTCCTCAGGAACATACTCAAGCTACAGCATCGTCAATCTGACAGGTGATATCGGTCAATCTTATGACCCAGGCTCCATACAGGCATTCGGGTTAAACAACACGTCAATTCTCATATCTGGGGTCGGCTATTCCAATAAGTCAACAGGTTTCAGCGATGCATCACTTATGCAACTCGATACTCTTCAGCCTGGAAGAATCGGAACCGAGCTGTCCGCTGTCACAAAGGAGTATTTCAATAACGGTACTCTATCTGGTACAGCTTGGAACGGCACCTCCTGGCTGCTGACTGGAGAGGCAGCGTGGGACGGAGAAAGTCAGGGTGGTGTTATTGCAATGAACGGTTCTACCATTGACAATCTAACTTCAAGCATCGGCCGTTACTTCATAGATGGAGGTGCCTGGATTGACGCCTGGAACGGCTCGGGCTGGCTTATCGGCGGAAATTCCAGTTCGACAGCAGTACTAATCGGCTACTACCATGGAACAATCATAAATTACACACCTGAACTCGGTCCTCAGCCAAACCATTCCTGGATACAATTTCTCGCAAATAATACTACCTCGTGGTTGGTTGGTGGGCATGGTATATTCGGGTTCCTTACTGCGGGTCGCTATACGAACATGCTCAACAAGACTGCTTTTTTGTCCTCTGGTGTATACGCGGCACAGTTCACAGGTGGACGATGGATTATTGGCGGGGGTCCGCCTGCACTAGTACAGATCATTAGCGGGAATAACGTCGAAAGTGCAATTTCCCCCCCTGCTTTTTTCAACGGGCGGGTTAACGCCATCTGCATTTACAATAACAATTATTTCGTAGGAGGTGAGGCAAAGCATTCCGGCTCGATCTTTCCGGCTCTTTATGGGGTGACTTTCTCCCCCTCCGCCAGTTTTGAAAATCTCAGTTCCAACCTTCCCTCCTCTTTCAAAGGAGGACAGGTTCAATTCATGTCTACTGTTACATTTGGTAATTATTCAGGGATTCTCATAGCCGGGCAGGGCAATTACAATCCGGTTACAGGTTTCAGTACGGGCGCGCTGGCGTTTCTGAATGAGAAGAATTCGGTGAGCACTGCAGTCGGGTATTATCAGACAACAGCACTGGTTCGTAAGCCATTTTTATCGCCTTTCATTTCTATGAATGCCATTCCCGGAGGATCGCTCCCATACAAACGCCTGAAATCTGGGTGATGCTCGACAAAGTCGTTGTGCGTGCAGTTTGCATCCTTGTCATCATCTACTGTTATGCCACTTTGCCCGATGTGTGAGTTTTCATATTAGAATTTCCTGGACAGTCACGTGTCGAATACTGCGGTTTGAACAACAAGATTACTTCACCACTATCCTCAGGAGCAGTGTCTGTCTAAACGCGTCAATGACGTGTACGAATTCAGCAACCGGCGCGTTTTATTTCTTTATCACTTTTAGCCATCGCTATTAGAGTTCTCCTGTTTATCAGTCTCATTCCCAATAGTGTACTAAATCTCGTGAAGAAGCAAAGGATACCTCCATGACACACTTGGAGAGTGTAAGTCATGGAGGATATCGAAACAAGATTGGATTCAGCTATAAAGAAGGTTGTGAAAGAAGAGCTTGAACGTATAATGGGAATCGAACGTGATGTGTTCCTGGAACAGTCCAACGGCACCAGGAACGGCCATTACGAACGGGGCCTGACAACGAAGTATGGCGACATCGACGACTTGAAGGTGCCAGGGGACAGGGAGGGCACCTTCAGGACAGAGATATTCCAGCCTACCAGCGATACACCGGCATCGAGGAATTCATCGCTTCAATGTATGCAAAGGGCATCAGCGCCAGGAAGATTGAAGGCATACTTGAGTAGCTGTTCCACCCCAGCTACTCCCGTTCCACAATATCAAGGATAACCGATGTCCTTGTCGAGGACATCGGCAAGCGGCACAGCAGGCCACTGAAGCGGAGGTACATGGCAATCATGATTGACGCCATGTTCTTTAACATGAGAAGGGGGACAGTTGAGAAAGATTGTGTGCACTTCGCGCTTGGTATGGACGACGAGGGCCATGAGCAGATACTGGGTTTCTGGCTCAATCCGACTGAGTCATCAACCAGCTGGGAGTCTCTACTCAGCGACTTGAAGAACAGAGGAGCAGCGGAAGTGCTCCTCTTCGTCGCAGATGCACTCTCAGGCATCGAGGAGAGCGTGAAAAGGCAGTATCCACGCTCTGACTTCCAGTCCTGCACTGTGCATGCAATGAGGAATGCACTGTCGAGGGTGAGGGCTTCGGACAGGTACACTGTCGCCAAAGAGCTGAATGTTCGATTAAAAGGTCGTTCATGAATACCTCAGAACTCGGAGTTCCAACTCCTTCTTTGTTCCATCCACATTTCTGAATCTCAAAAATGTAACATAGTATCTCATTCTCTTAAATACGGCTCACCGACTACAATCATTCCAATCCTAAAACAGACGGAGGTCAGTCGTATGAAGGCAATGGACAGGCGGCTTCGGGACATACTGTACAGCGGGGACCAGTATGTGGTTCCTGCATTCCAGAGATATTACAAGTGGGAGAAGGAGAACTGGAACAACTTATGGGAGGATATTGATGCACTCTATGGCGAGGAGACCGGAAAAAGCCACTTCATGGGCTCGCTGGTGTGCATGTCCTCAGACCACGTGCCGTCCTATCTGCTTATCGACGGTCAACAGAGAATGGTAACTCTTACGCTGGTACTGTCAGCGATACGTGATGTGGCCAGAGGAAACAACGATAACAAACTCGCTGAGGAGATACAGGAGCAGTTCCTCACTCAAAACCACAGGGCAGAAGGCGAGCGATACAGAGTCTTCGTAAGGTTGCGTGACCGTGATATTTACAACACAATAATGGACGGGAAGATCGATTCACTGAATGATTTCGGATCAAGGCTGTTCTCTGCGTACGACTATTTCAAAATAAAAATCAGGAGCGAGCGCGAAGACGGATCGCATTACGACCTCCGCTCTCTGTTTTCAACGATAAGCGACCGCCTCGGCTTCGTGCTGATCAGGCTTGAAGGTGACCCGCCGTTCAAGATTTTCAAGAGCCTCAATTCCACAGGAGCCCCTCTACAGGAAAGTGACCTCATCCGTAATTTCGTATTTACAAGAGTCGGGTTAAATGAAGCGGACGAATTCGACAGACGGAACTGGACTCCGATTGAGAACATCTTCGTCAAGAACGGCGCAGTCGACAACAAACAACTGTCTGATTTCATCAGGGATTTCCTGATATCACAGGGCAGCTATGTTAAAGTCGACGAGATAGCAGATTCGTTCGAAAGGGCATTTCCTCCTGATCAGCTGGAGCCGGCAAGACTCGCGCGGAATCTGCACGATTCCGCAGTGCATTACTCAATGATAATCGGAACCAGGATGCATGAGGACAGGAGAATTGATGAGGCGCTGCACGATCTCAGAAATCTGGATGCCGGCACCTCATACCCGCTTGTTCTCAGACTCCTCAGGATGCACTCGAAAAATGAGGTTACAGGCGAGGAGCTGGTTACAACACTTGACTATCTGCGCGGATTCATATTGAGAAGGTACATATGTGATTATGGTTCGAGGGCCTATGGCAAGTGGTTTTCAGCAGCTATCAGGGAACTGTCAGGCGGACAAAAAGGGTTGCTTGATTATCTGGAGGAAAAAGGATGGCCGGATGACGCTGAATTTTCCGACACCCTACTTGTATTCGACCTTTATCAGAGCAATTACGGGCATGCCATTCTGGGAGGCATAGAAAGATATTTGGGAGGCAGGGAGACAATAGATCCGAAGAAGACAACAGTTGAACATGTGATGCCCCAGTCGCTGACAGAAGAGTGGCGGGCAATGCTTGGCGTCAACTTCGAGATTGTGCACAAGACCTGGAAAGACACCATCGGCAACCTGACACTTGCCGGCTACAATGGCGACCTGGGCAGCAGGCCGTTTGAAGAGAAGAAGAAAGTGTACTCTCAAAGCAATTTCAAGATGAACAGCTACTTTGTCGACAAAAGCGTCTGGACCGGCGCAGGCATCGAGGCAAGAGGAAGAGAGATGGCTGAAATGGCTGCAAAGATATTTCCACGCCCTCCATCCGTTCTATGAGCAGGTCCGAGCTGTTTGCCGGACACTGAAGCATCCGGGCAAGACATAAATCGGATCCGGCGCGGGTGGAAGTTCACATCACTATCTCGTACCAGAAATCGGACACCATGCCTCTCCTCATTCCCGCTTCCTTGAATTTCGCGATTACGGGTGTTCCCGGCTCCACATTCTCCCTCCCTCTGAGGTCTATCCTCTGCAGTATTGCGGTGTCGGCATCAGCTGGTTTCACATAAGCCACTGCATACGGGACCCTGTCGAAGAATTCGGATGTCGCATACCAGGAAACTGTCCCCGAAAGTACTGTGCCCCTTTCACTCACCTTCACCCAGCTGGTGCCGGAATGGCATTCAGAACACATGGACCTCGGCGGGAAGTGGACGATGCCGCATCCGCTGCACTTTGTGCCGTAGAGCAACGCGTTGTCCATCAGTTCCCTGAAAAACCTCGACTGCATGCCGTAGCTGTACCTGTAGAACATGACCATCTTGTCGGGAATCTCGAAATATCTGTCCCGTTCGAGCGCCGGGCCGCCCTTTTCGGCGCACTCGGCGATCATGCGGTCTATGACGCTTTCAAGCGGTTCCGACCTGAGCTCCCTTCTGGCTGTTTTCCTCGCCTTTTCGGTAGAACTCTCCATCTCAGTCGCCCCCGAGCACAGTGACCGTACAGTATGACGAGCCGGGGCCGCCTATGGAATGCGCCAGGCCCACGCCGTTCCTGATTTTCACCTGCCTTTCCCCTGCCTTCTGCCTGATCTGGCCGACAACTTCCCCAATCTGCATAACGCCTGTGGCGCCGACGGCATGCCCAGCACCAAGCAGGCCACCCGAAGGGGACACAGGCATCTCACCGTCCAGGAAAGGTATTCCGTCTTCAATGAACTTTCCACCTTTTCCTCTTTCGGCAAACCGCATGGCTTCGTAACCCTGAATTTCTGTGAAGCTGAAGGCATCATGCAGTTCCGCTACGTCTATCTCCTTCCTCGGGTCGCGTATCCCGGCCATCGCGTAAGCCTGATCTGCGGCCGCATAATGGTTTCTGAGATCTGCAATATCACCGTACTTTCCCATTCTGTCCGTTACGGCCCTGGAGCCGGTGAACGACTTGTCGTTCGAGGAGCCTATGCCCATGACCCAGACCGGATCCTCCGCACCTCTCTCCCTTACCTTGCGCTCGCTCATAAGGACAAGCGCATAGGCGCCTTCGGTGTAGAGGGAACAGTCGAGCATTTTGAACGGATATGATATCATTCTGGAGGCCATCACATCGCCGACGGTTATCTTCATCGGACTCTGCGCAAACGGGTTCTTCATCGCATTTGCATGGTTCTTCACGCTTACGAGGGCCGCCTGTTCCTCCGTCGTGCCGTATTTTTTTCA
>JAJYOM010000007.1 GCA_021796175.1 Thermoplasmata archaeon | reverse complement strand
CAACACGACGGTAGTTTTGCCTACTCCTCCCCCTCGCAAGGCGAATAAAAGTCACGTTGCCCCCTATGCAAGGTGAATACCGCCACAGCCTGTCCTTACTAAACCGCTTCCCCTCTCCGGAGTTCTGCACGAGCTGCGACTGTATTTTAACATGCTGCCGGTATACGAGGTTGAATGTGCATCATCCCAGACAGCGAAATTGCAAGATTGTCCGGCGGGAAAATACTGATAGCCGAGAACTACGACGGCGCTTCCCTCACGCCGAACGGATACGACCTCAGGATTGCATCAATACAGCTCGGAGATGACAGCAGCCTTCCGACCGAGGAGGCGGAAATACCTGGCGGCAGATGGTTTGCAGTCTCCACGATGGAAAGGCTGTACATGCCCGGAGACATCACTGCGCAGCTGTGGATAAGGAGCAGCTTCGCAAGGAAGGGGATCATAGCAAGCTTCGGTAAAGTTGATTCCGGATTCACCGGTGTACTGACGCTTACGGGCTACAATGCATCAGGCAAGGCACTGAAGCTGTCGAAAGGCACCCGTTTCGTGCAGATTGTCTTTGAGAGGATGTGCTCGAAATCAGAGAGTGGCTATGGTGAAAGGTCGGGCAACTACCAGGGACAGGACAGGCTCACGCTTGAGCCCGTAAGGAAGTAAGCCTGCGCAGAGTGAAGTGGTATATGCCCTGCGATGGGGAGTAACTCTTGATCTTCCTGATATTACCGGGTGCTAGCCCCGCGGAGAGGAGCCCGGTGCACCTGCGCTGCAGTTCCGCATCCTCGATGAGCTCATAGTATTCAATGCTCCCGCCTTCTGAAAGAAGCGATTGTGCATGTCCGAGGAAGGAGGCACCCCCTGAAGGTAGATTCATGATTACCCTGTCAAAGGGACCGCCCGAGAAATCGGATGCATCCCGCAGATGAGCCTCCACGTTCGGCGTTCGGTTGATTTCAGCATTTTCCTTCAGGTAAGAAACAGCATAAGGGTTGATGTCGATGGAGACAACCCTGCCGGGAAAAGCATATTTCGCAGCTTGAATTGAAAAGGGCCCCACACCGGCGAACATGTCCAGGACTGTCTCGCCGGATACAATGGTTGAGCAGACGCGCCTCCTTTCGACCGCAAGCCTGGGAGAATAGAATGTCCTGGAGACATCAAGCCTCAGCCTGATGCCGTATTCAGTCACCTCTGTTTCGGTCGCCCCTGTTCCGGCTATTGGCCTGAGCCTCCTCAGCCTGTATTCGCCTGCCACACCGCTGTCTGCGAAAACACCGTCTACCGAAGTGTTGGCCCGCAGTATCGCGCTTCCCAGCGCCTCCCCGTATTCTTCCAGTTCGGCGGGTATTTTGATCAGCGCCTTCGTGCCAACAATATCGAAAGATGAAGGCAGACTTTTGCGCAACTCTGCCGGTATTTCCACCACTTCCCTGAAGCCCGGGCGGTGCAGTGCCTCCTCGAAATCTGCAACGCACTGTTCACCTGCAGAACCGGCCTGCGGGTAGCCGGTCACTGGGAATACAACCCACCCTTCGACTCGCAGCGTCCTGAGCCTGCGCTCAAGCAGTCCCAGTCCGGAAAGCAGCCTTCTTTCCTTTTCAGCGCTGTCCGGCGATACTCTAATGCCCAAGGCGCGCATAAGCGGTCGATAAAATGGGGACCCTTGTATTTGTGGGTGCTGGCCTTTCAGGCGCAATGTCGCTCAGCCTAGAGGCAGTTGAAGTGATGAAATCCGCGGATACTGTCTTCATTGAGCAGTACACGACTTTCATCGACACCAGCCTGGCTGAAGGGATACGAAGGTTGACGGGTGCGAGGACTGTAAACGTCGGCAGGGAGGAGGTGGAGAACGGTGAAAAACTGCTGAGCGCAGCAGAGACAGGGATGGCTGTGCTTGTCGCTGGAGGGGAATCAATGTCGGCGACGACACATATGTCTCTGAGGATAGAGGCGGCAGGGAGGGGGATTAAGACGCGTGTTGTTTTCGGGCCATCCATCTTCACAGCGGCAGCTGCAATCCTCGGCCTCCACCAGTACAAGTTCGGCAGGACTGTAACCATACCCAGGTTCCAGAAAGGCTACCGGCCACTGAGTCCTTTCATCACACTGAACAGCAACGCCGGTGCAGGCGTGCATACGCTTGCACTCCTTGACGTTGATTCCGAACACGGGTATTTCATGGCACCCGGCGAGGCATTCACCGAGATGCTTGAGGTCGGCCAGGAGCTGGGAAAGCGTAGCATCGACGGCACTGCTGTTGCATGCACAGTTTCAAGGGCCGGTCTTGCCAGCTGTGAGACGCATGCAGGTCGCATCGGCAGGCTGAAAGGAATGGATTTCGGCGCACCGCCGCACTGCATTGTGATTCCGGGCAGATTGCATTTCCAGGAGGCGGAGGCGCTCAAGCTGTTCTCCGGCGCACTCGATGAGGAACTTTCCGCAATCACAGACTAGCGGGGCGGCACGGCTCAGTAAAGTGCTATGGCACCGATCCTGTTCTGCGCCTCCTCCTTTCTGTTCTTGACCCATACTGTAACGTCGCATTCGCCCGCCTTCGAAAGAAGAGCCGAGCCGAGTCGTTCCGCGCTGTCCTCCCAGCCGGAATTAATGCTGAGGAATACATGAATCTGCATGAATCTGAGCGACTGTTCGCCGAGTTCGGACAATATGCCGTGTGCGCCCTTCTTTTCCCAGTCCATGCCCGAAGAATAGCTCACTGCATATCTTCCCCTGTAATGTGAGCGTGCAAGGCTGTCCAGGAATTCACTGTCAGCGCAGAGTGCAATCTCCTCCAGCGGCGAAAGGACTATCCTGTTCATTATGTCGAGCGCCCTTGAAATGCGCACATTGGACATCGTCTGGTTTATTATGTTGTTCTCAAACGGTATCGTTATGCTGGCTGTCCGCTCAAGATCATCGAGCGATTTCCTTGCAGATGCCCTGCGCACACTCCCCTCTACATCAAATGGAAGGGCTACTGAAGCAATGACCGGTATGCCAAGTGCCCTGCCCGCCCTGGACACGGCTGCAGCCGCGATTCCGCCGGCAAAGCCGCCGAGGCCCCCGACTATCATGACTGCATGCGCCCCCTCCACTTCCCTGCCCAGTCTGGAGTAGAATGCAGGCGATGCCGTCCTGATCATGGATGGTTCCATTTCTGCAACTGCCAGTGTGCTCCTGTCAACCGGAAAATCGGCACCGCCGCCTCCATCGATAGTGAGCCGGCGGATCCGTCTGGATAGTGAGGCAATGTTCCTTCCGGCGCTTCCGCAACCTATCAGCAGCATTTGGGGCTTTTCTGGAGTTTCGTGCTTGATCCGGAGGGTTGCCATCGGACACTGATTTTGCGGCAATAAAAATAACTTTCCCGGCAAATCTCACCGGTAAATGGCCATGATTGAATTTATCAGGAATGAAAATCGTGCGCTCATGGTTTATAAGCGAACTGTCCCCATCGTTCCAGTTGGTATACCGTGGGTGTAGGTTACAGTGGAATAGCAATTCTTTTCGGAGTTGCAGCAGTGGTCAGTGTGCTCTTCAGCAGGATGAAGCAGCCGCTGATATTGGGGTACATCATTGCCGGAGTACTGTCCGCACCCTTCCTTCAATCGGACAGCAGCATAATCGCACTGATTTCCGACCTGGGCATAACGCTCCTTGCATTCACAATGGGCATGGAGCTGAGCATGAAGGGGCTGAAGGAGCTCGGGCACAGGATAATACTCGGCGGCATTGCAGAAGTCGCCATCATGCTCCCCTCCGGCTACCTGGTGGCTGTAATACTCGGCTGGTCGCCGCTCACCGCCGTTTTCTTCGCCTCGGCGTTCGCACTCACAAGCACCACAATTGTAATGAAAACAATGAGGGATTCCAAGGAAAGCATCAAGTCTTACATGGATACGCTCATTGGCCTTCTTGTCGTGGAGGATCTGCTGACAGTCGTAATGCTTGCAGTGCTGTCGGCAATGGGAGCAAAGCATGCGATAGTACCGCTGCAGATAATCGTGCTCGTCGGCGAGATAGTGATGTTCGCGGCTGTCAGCCTGCTGCTTGCCATCAGCGTGCTCCCCAAGGTGATAAACAGGGTCTGTGAAACTGGAAACGATGAAATAATCATGATAGTTGCGCTCGGACTCTGCTTTGCACTGGCGCTCTTTGCCCAGGAGCTTGGCTTCTCATTTGTAATTGGCGCGTTCGTAGTGGGTGTTGCGGTGGCCGAATCTGGCCACAAGGAGAGGATACAGCAGAAGATGACGCCGATAAGGGACGTCTTCCTGGCGGTCTTCTTCGTCTCCATAGGGACGCTCATTCAGACTTCATTCGTCATAGAGCTCCTGCCGCTCGCGATCGGGCTCGGCGCTCTTTTCGTGGTCTGGAAGTTCATATCGGTCACAGTGGGCTTCACAACGATGGGTTTCACTTCCAGGACTGCTGTCTATGTAGGCATAGCAGCAGGTGCGATGGGAGAATTTTCGTTCGTCATCGGAAGGCTTGGGCTGCAGTTTGGCTATTTCAGCAACCAGATATACACGCTTATTGTGCTCATCTCGGCCGTGACGATAGTAATACTTCCGCAGGCGGTGAAGAGAAATGCCGCGATGTACGGGACCATGCAGAGGAGGATGCCCAAGGGTCTGAGGGTCTACTCCCTGGTGGTGGAGCGCTTCGCGGAGCAGCTGAGAAAGCAGTTCAACAGGCCGATGAAAATGAGGAACTCGTCGAAGAGCATGATACTCGCGCTGCTGCTCAACTCGCTGGTGATTGTCTCAATAATCATACTGACAGCCCTCTTTGTCCAGAATTCATCGTACCTGATTTCAAAAATAGGGGATGAATACGCCCTGCTCTACCTCGGCTACACGCTCGCCATCACGCTTCTGCTCTACGCCTCATACAACACAATCAGCGCCGAAATGGCAAGGTTCTTCGGGCTGAAGGACCTGCAGAGCATGTTCACCACAAAGCTTCTTGGCAGGATCCTTCAGGCAATATATGCCGCACTCGGAATACTTACGATAGTTTCCACGCTGGAACCGATGATGTACTCAGAGCCCATTCTGGGGGCAGCATCCATTGCAGCGGTCGCCGCAATAGTCATAATACTGTGGCGCGGACTGTCAGATGTGACCCTCTCCTTCCCTTCAGCACAGAACAGCAAGAACGATGCTCAGCTCAGCGACGCGGACTACATCGCAGAACTGATAAAGGGGTAGACCGGAAACACCGGTTTCATTCCAGGAAACTGCCCAGCTTCGCCTGGTCAAGAATTTTTATCTCCTTGTGCTGATGCTCAATACCGAGCAGATCCATCATCTCCATCGCGTTCTTGGCCGCCTTCGCCCTTCCGTGGTTGTTGAAGTACATCCGTGTTATGTCGGCCATGCCGTCAATAGCCCTTATCCGCGGGACCCACTCCTGAAGCTGGCCCCTGGAATAGAGATAATCATACCTGTTGATCCTTGAATCATCCTCCTCCGCCCCGCCATACCATATGTCGCTGTTCTTTCCGTGGAAGCGAATGTATGCATGTTCGGCCGTCAGCCTTGATGTGGGAGGAAATGCGGGGCTGTCGACCATCACTGCAGATGAGCCTTGGGAGGACAGAAGCTCGATCGCCTCTCTCCTGATTTCACCCCTTCCCTTCTCAAGCCAGCTCCTGTTCCTGAATTCGACTGCACAGTGGATCTTTTCATCATGTATTGAATCGAGCATTCCCGCAAGGCTTGCAGTGTTCACCTCTGTAAAGTCGAACTGTGGAGGAAGCTGAAGCAGCACGGCGCCGAGCCTTCCGGCACTGATCAGCGGCTCAAGGCAATTGCTTTCGAATGCCGAATAATCCTCCTCAATTCCCTTCATGTCCCCGTTGGGAAGCTTCTCATGAGTGATTGTCCGCGGCATCTTCAGCGAGAATTCGAACCTGCCTGCATCCGCAGTCTTGAGTATCCATGAATCGACCATGCCGCGCTGGGGAAGAGAGTAGAAAGTGCTGTTGACCTCTGTCGTGGCAAAGTACGAAGCGTAGTAGCGCAGCCATTCTGAATGACGCTGTGCAAGTTCACGGGGATAGAACCTGTCCACCCAGTCGGTGTATGACCAGCCGCTGCATCCGGTCAGTATCATTACAGTGCACAATCAGCATGGTGGCTAGATAAGCCTTTACCGAACATGGCCGGAAGAGTGCTGTCTTATAAACGTGGCCGCTGATCCACTGCTGTCGCCGGCGCGCTGCGGCTGAACAGTGATGCCGCGCAGGGGCCGGGGACTACAGTGCACCGTGAATGGGTCCCTCCTTGACTGGGGCGTGCTGTCCTTTGTATGACAGGAGACCAACCCCGATGCACGACATCCCGGCATGGGTCAGGATCGGGAGTGCGCCGAGCGTTCTGTGATCGAGTCTGTTAATGCCGGGACACATCCAATCAGCCGTAGACTGCCTGGGACTGTTCCCTCATGAATTGAGTGAGATAGTAGAGCCCGCCCGCGCCCTTGCCTGTCGAACCGCTCATTTTCCATCCGACGAAAGGCTGTGAACCGACCATCGCGCCCGTTGTTGCTCCGCCCTGCTTGTTCGCATAGCACACTCCTGCCTGGGTGCCCTCGAAGAAACTCTCTACCTCCGCACTGTCTTTGGAGAATATGCCCGCGGTCAGGCCGTAGTCAACACTGTTGGCTATGTCGATCGCTTCATCCAGGCGATCGTACTCTCCAATGCAGAGGAAGGGGAGAAAAAGCTCTTCCATGAAAAGCGGGCTGTCGAATGGCAGCCTGTCGGCGAGCGTGGGCTGGACATAGTTGCCCCTAGCGTACGCGCCCTCCCTGAGAACCCTGCCTCCTGACAGAATCCGCCCGGATTCCCTCGCATCCGTTACCGCTTTCTCGAACTTTGCCACAGCCTCCCTGCTTATGAGGGGACCAAGATACGTTCCCCTTTCAGTCGGATCGCCGACGGTGATTGAGCCGGTGTAGGAAACAAGCCTGTCCACGAATTCATCCCTGACATGTGAATTGACCAGCACTCTGGAAGCGGCGCTGCATTTCTGCCCCCCAAAACCGAATGCCGCCCTGGCAGTGCCCTCCACCGCCCTGGCTATGTCCGCCTTCGCGCTTACAATTACGACATTCTTGCCGCCGAGTTCGGCTATGAATGGCTTGAACGTCTTCTCGGTGAATTTCCTCATCGACTTCAGTCCGACTTCCCTGGACCCGGTGAATGCAATCCCTGACACACCGCTGTTGCTGACCAGCTCGTTGCCCACTGTCGCACCGGGTCCGGTGATGTAATTAAGCACACCGGCGGGAAGCCCGGCCCGCATGAATGCTTCATGCAGCCTGAATGAAAGCGACGGTGTCGCGCTTGCAGGCTTGAGCACAGCCGCGTTGCCTGTGATTATAGCCCCGGTAGTCATGCCGGTTGATATTGCCAGCGGAAAGTTGAAGGGCGAAATCACACCCCACACGCCATACGGTTTCATAGAACTGTGGTTCTCCTCCCCTGGAGCAGAGGAACCCATTGCGACCCTGTATCCCTTGTTGATGGTCATCAGTTCGCTGTAGTATCTGAGGAAGTCAATTGCCTCATCCACATCCGCAACAGATTCGTATCTGTTCTTCCCGTTCTCCATGCTCATTAGTGCGGCGAGTTCGAATTTTCCTTCTTCAATAAGCGCCGCGGCCCTGAGCACGACAGAGACCCTCGCCCTGTAGTCGGTCCGGCTCCAGCCTTCAAATGCATCAGCTGCCGATTCTACTGCAGCGGAAACATCGCGGCCCGAACAGTTCTGAAATCTTCCGATCAGAAGACTGCTGTCAGATGGTGAATGCACTTCGAATGTCCCCGCTGCCTGGACCGTTCTGCCGCCGATGTAGAGCGGGTAAGTCCCTCCTGTTTCAGAGCGTACCTTCTTTACAGCCGCTTCATATCTTGAATGGAATTCATTCTCCTTGCCGGCGTTCTTCATCCTCAAAAATGTATTCTCGTTTTCAAAAGTCATTATGATACTTCCTTAGCTGTCGTATTGGCCTATTACACTTCCTGTCTCTTCTTGTTTTTCCTAGCAGGACCGGTATAGGTGAATTTCCCGGGAGGCAGCACCGACACTATCTCATCTTTTGTTACCCCCAGCAGCGGTGCGAGTTCGGATGCAAGTGATTCCTTTGTCCTGTCGCCGGGTCTTATCAGGTGATATTCATCGGCGTGTGCCTCTACCGCAGTTACGGGTGCGCAGACGACCCTCATTTCACCCTCATAATCCATTGCGGCGACAGCAAGCTCCAGCGGCAGCTTGGAAAAGTAGTTCCTCCTGCCCCTTATAATGAAGGCACCGCGTGGAAGGTATTCGCCCGACTCCGGTGTTTTGCTTACCTGGTCCGGCATGACCCAGTAAGCAGGAGCCGCACCAATCTGCGCATTCCAGGCGCGCGAAAAGCACAGCGCAAAAGCACATGCTTCCTCCAGCGTCCTTTCACCTGCCCCGTCATTCCACTTGATGACAACGCTTGGGGCGCCGTAAACATCGGCGTGGGCATACCTGTCCGAATCAGACAGGTGCTTGGAGACAAGGCTGTCGTTGCTCCTGGCGTCCCTCCCGGCGATTACAAGGCAGCCCTCACTGCTGAGGAACCAGCGGAAGCTGTCGAACCAGAACCGTTTCCTGCTTTTCCTTATCTCCGGCCTCCTGACTGCCTGCGGCGCAGCTGCCCTCCTGACAGGCAGCGCGGCAAGTGCCTCTTCAGCACGTTTCAGCTTCCTGCCCTGCTCCTTTGACATGTCGTAGATGGAGGAGGCTATCCTGTTGATGTCCTCCCCTGGAATGACCCTTATCTCAACACCAGAAACCGTTATGCTGCAGCTGCCATCAGGATTGCTCCTGTAGCTGAAGGGTGCCTCCTTCCCCTTTCTCATCGATTCAAATGCTGTCCTGAAACCGTCATAGTCGGCATATATGGAGTCGGCAAAACTCCGCGTGACTTCCATCTCATGCCTGAATTTATCCATCGCCTCCTTCTGTTTCTCAACCAGCCTGGAGATCCTGTCGGCCTCCGCATCAACGATCTCAACGGGCCTGGTGCGGACGAACTCGAAAATGCACTCGCTCAGCGAGCTTAATGCACGCTTCTCCATACCTTCGAAGATGACAAATGGCACAGGCGTGAACTGTACCGCCCTTCCATCTTCATAGTACACGGTTGGCTCTGGTTTCTCCCTGACTGCTCTGATTATCTCCATCGTGGCAGTGTGGAGAGCGGTCCATGTCTCCCTTCCCAGAGACTCCGGTCTGGTGCCGAACTCGACACCTGCACTTGTACAGACCTCCTCGGCCATATCACCACCAAGCCCGATCACAGTTGCAAGCGTTCTGACTATATCCCCCCTGGATCCCGATGAAGCCTTTAGAAAATCGTCAAAGTCAGCATCCAGAACGTCGAACCTCAGTGACGGCAGTGAATACCGGGAACCGGGTGTAATTTCATGCCCTTTCCGCTTCTCGTACCTGAGTGCGGAAAGCACCTTGCCTTCATCCAGCAATATGAAATTGCCCTTTCCCATGAGCTCCATCACTGCTGTCATTCCTTCGGGCCGTGAGAACTGAACTGTGAGCAGCCTGTCGAAGCCCTGCTGCAAAACGGAAGTGACGCGCGAGTTGTCCAGCTTCCTCCTGACCATGGACGCAAGTGGACCAATCACGCTCCCCTCATCTTTCTCTAACGGGGAAGTGAGAAATGCAAACAGGCCGTCATAAAGCGTCAGTTCCCTCTTTCCGCTTTCGGTGCTGAAGCGTATCGAAAATGGGTTGCCGCCGAATGCCTTGTCGACATATCCTCCGACAAGGGGGGACAACTCCGCCCTGAGAGCAAGTACGTCGAGCGATGTCATCGACACTTTGTTTTTTACCAATCTGACCGTAAATTGATTTGCGAACTGGTATACGATTATTTGCTGTCCCTGCCGCGGCTATGCCAGAAAAGTTAATAGCTTTGTTAAAGTTGCCGTTTATGCTGCGCCACTGTAGCTTAGTGGTAGCGCATTCAGCGCCTCTAAATAGCGACGCCTTGGTATGAACCACAAAAAGGCGTAGGTCGAGGGTTCAACTCCCTCCAGTGGCTCCAGTCACCACAGACCGGATTGGAGGACAGCATCAGCGGGGACCTGCGATAATCAGAGCCAGGCACGCGTAACTGCGATCCGGGCATACAGGAGATGCGGAAGAGATGAAAGTAAGGCCATTCACAGCACTTGTTTTCAGGCCCGGAACCAGTCATTTCTATTCCCCGCCTTTTGACACCGTAGGCGAGAAGGAGTGCAAAGAACTGAAGTCATTTCCATTCAATATAACACACATCACGCTGCCAGAGAGCAGCGGCATGGCAGCAAGCACACTCAATGAATGGAAGAGGACTGGAGTCCTGCGGCCCACTAGCGGTGAAGTCATACTTGTGATCGAACAGAAGTTCGAACACGCCGGTAAACAGATGCGGAGAGTCGGGATGCTTTGCACTGTTGAAGTCTACCCACCCCCCGCCGGTATCAGACCACACGAAAGGACATTTCCCGGCCCGAGGAAAGGGAGGCATGAGCTGATGTCTGCCATAGGTTGTCAGCCAGAGCCTATTTTTCTTGTCGTGCCCTCTCGCCGGCTCACTGAGATTCTCAACAGCGCAGTCAATTCCCTTCCTGTCTCGACATCTTTTGAGGAACCGGTCGGTGTTGCCAACACTGTCTATGTTCTCGACGATCCGGTGCTGCAGGGTGAGATTTCTGACGCACTTTCAGACGAGACTGCGATTGTCGCAGACGGCCATCACAGACTGGCTGCCGTAAGGGAGATTGCCGAAGAGAAGTCCGGAAATGGGAAATCAGGCTGGATCAGCGCTCTTGCCTACGTGGCACCCACAGTCGCGAATGATTTGCTGATAGGCGGCATACACCGTGTCGTGAGGAAAAGACCGGGCGCCGAAATGGACCTGCAGTCCATCTCCCGTCTTTTTGAAATAACGGACAAGTCCGATGGGGGGGAGGGACTGTTCACAATATACAGCGGGAAACTGTTCACAGCCACGCCGAAGTGGGAGACCATTCATGCGAATGAGGATGTGGATTACGGCCTTGCCGCGGATGTGGTGAACAAGCTCATTTTCGGCAGGTGCCTCGGCTTCACTGAAGGGGATATGGAGAAGATGGTTGCCTACACGCACGACGAGGCATATGCGAAGGATGCTGTGGACAGGGGTGAGGCATCCTTCTCGATCCTGATGCCTGAATGGAAGGCTCAGGAATTTGAACGGAAGGTCGAGGGAGGCAGGCTGCTGCCGCAGAAATCCACCTTCTTCTATCCGAAGATACCTTCTGGAATAGCGCTCTATGAGCCTGAGGACTGAACAGAGCTCCAGGCAGGCAGCTTGAAAGCCTGTCCTGCCGAACAATGAACGGCACCGGGCCGGCAGTTTGTGCGCCCGGCACGCTTTCCGGCCAAAGAAACAGCCACGCGGGAGGACGATTGGCTCACTCCAACCCTGCATACACAGCCCGGCAGAACTGTAGCAATCGGGGCGCAGCTGAGGTCAACCGGTTACAGATTTTTTGGGTGCAGAACCGATATATAAAAAGCTTTTTAAGACTGAGCGCATCGAGCAATTGAAGGACTGATGGAAGAATCGCTTGCGAGAAAATCGCTCCTGGGCACGGTAATGAACCTTCTCGGAGCAGTCATAGCCTATGCGGGTTTTTTCTTCATCGCAAGACTATGGCACGGCGGCGGCCTGTCGGGTGAAGAGATCATCGGACTTGTGACATTCAGTACAGGCTACCTGGCTGTCTTCCTTCCAATTTCACGCCTTGGGTTCCAGACAGCACACATAAAGAAGGTTTCAGAGGGTGCTGATCTTGCAGAGTGCAATGGTGCCTTCCTGATCATAACGCTTGTTCTCACGATAGCAATGACAGCAGTTGTAGTTGCCTCCATGCTCTTCTGGGTATACCTGCTACACAAAGGCTTCCAGACAGGGGAGGAGGTGAATGCGCTCTGGATAATGCTCGGTTACACCATTATCACAGCGATCTCCAGCGTGCCCGTTACAACATTCAACGCAAGGAGAGAGATTGTCAAGGGACAGATAGGCACCTTCATGGGACATATCGTCAGAGTGGCGGCAATAGTTGTGGTAGTGGTTGCGAGACTCTCAAGCCTTGACATAATATGGTCATATTTCCTCGGTGCGCTGGCTATGTTGATCGCATCGATCGTCTATTTCAGGCGATACCCGATCAGGTGGCCGGGAAAGAAAATGATTGCCGAGTACAGGAGGTTTGCGGACCCGCTGCTCTTCCCTTCGCTCCTGTCGCCTCTGCCCATAAGCCTCGCGCCTGTACTGGTGCAGCTCTTCTGGTACAGCGATTTCTCAGCCACTGGT
Source organism: Thermoplasmata archaeon (assembly GCA_021796175.1). Lineage (GTDB taxonomy): Archaea > Thermoplasmatota > Thermoplasmata > Sysuiplasmatales > Sysuiplasmataceae > JAJZXY01. The sequence continues at coordinate 11,944 of JAJYOM010000007.1, read as the reverse complement.
TACTTTGGCTCAGCGTACAGGATTGTTGTTGTGCTCAGCACCCTTGGCACCAGTGTTTTCAGTGTCATTTTCCCCAAACTGTCGGAACTGAACAGCCAGGGCAAGAAAACAGAGCTGATGGAGAGAACTGCGAATTCGGAGAAACTTCTTTCCTTTGTGCTTGCGCCTTTCATCATTTTCATTGTCATTTACGCCAGCGGTGTAATCTACGTGCTGCTCGCGAAGAATTTCCTCCAGGCTGTGCCGACGATGATGGCCCTGGCCGTCTACATCTACCTGACAAGCATCATATGGCCGAAGAGCAGCGTGATACTTGCACTCAACCGTCCAAAGCTGTCGGGAGGCATAACGATTCTGACATCCATCTCGACGATAACTCTGCTCATCATACTGATACCGACTTCAATCTTCAAGTTCAAACTGTTCGGCATGAAGGAGTACGGCGCAGCCATAGGGTTGATGATAGGCGCCGGGCTGACGTATGCTGTGACTAATCACTATTCAAACAGTATCGCGGGCACCAGGTTCGAACCCAGGTTGGCAGCCTATCCGCTAGTGGCGCTTGCTGCCGGACTGGCCATTTATCCGCTTACCGGATACTTGCCTGAACTGCAGTGGACATGGTACATAGGACTTCTGTTTGTGTTTGTTTCGGCCGGACTTTATGCCCTTTTGTGTCTCGCCCTGCGCCTGATAAATAAGGATGATCTGAAACTGCTGCTTGACTCAGTTAACCCGAAAGCAATGAGGCAATACATTTCATCTGAACTTTCCACAGAGTTCCAGGACGAAAACAGATGAGCGCCGCTTATCGGGCTGCAGCTCAGAAATACTCCCAGACAGTGTCCTCATCAAGCCCGAGCCTCTTCACCCACTCAACAGCTGCGGCAATGCACTCGGTAGGAACAAGAAGCCTGTAGTCATGACCCTCTGCCCTGACCATGACCAGCGAAGTAAGTCTCTCCTCCGCTTCAAAAGATCGGAGTGATTCGCATGTTTCAACCTGGACTACCACACCCACGCCCTTTTCATTGAAGCCGATGAGATCAGGCCGGACACCGTTGACAGTGCCTGGTTGGGTCTCCCCTTCGATTCTGGCTGCGACAGCGTTGTATCCTTCGTTCTTCAAAGTGGCAAACATGCTCTTCCTCATCAGATCAAGCTGCGTGACGTCCGCCATTAACTGCAATCCCCTGAAAATCCATGCATTGCGGCACACCGGTTCCTCATTCGACTTAAGGGAGGTAGTCCTCCCTGTTGACGATATTCAGTGGTTCCTGCCCGGACACAAATCTGAGTATGTTCGCAATTGCCTTCCGGACAATCCTCGCGTCCATGCCCTCAACAATGCCTGAATTATGCGGTGAGCCGACGACGTTCGGGAGAGAAAGGAAATCCAGATTACCCTCGAAATTCTCGCCGTGACGCGGCTCCTTCCACCAGGCATCAATTCCCGCGGAAAATGATGGATGGGATTTCAGATGCGCATAAAGATCATTTTCAACAATCACATGTCCTCTGGCCACGTTGACCAGTATGGCATTGCCCTTCATCAGCGACAGCTTCCCTGCATCGATCAGCCCCCTGGTGGATTTATTGAGCGGAATGGAAATCACTACAACGTCTGAAACGGAAAGCATGTTGTCCAGCTTGTCCATTCCACCATGAAAATCACAGCTCTTCAAGTTGGACGGATCCCGTGAAATACCGTATATCTTCATGCCAAAGCATCTTCCAATGGCTGCGACTGCCTTTCCTATCCCCCCGTAACCGAGCACACCGAGAGTGAGACCCCTCAGCTCAGTGGTTCTTCCTTCCTGATCAAACTTGCCTGATCGCATCTTGGACTCATTCAACTTCAGCTTCTTCGAAAGTGAAAGTATCATGCCGAATACGTGCTCGGCTATCGGTTCGGAAAATGCACCCGCGTTACTGCATATCATTATGCCCGGAGGAATGGATTCGAAGGGAAGACTGTCCACACCCGCGGATATCGTCTGAATCATCCTGAGGTTCCTGGCGCGCGAAACGTTACCTGCTATCCTGGAAGCGGCCCCGAAGCTCTGTAGCAGCACCTGGCATTCATCAAGCTGCTCCTGAGTTGCCTCATCCATGAAAATCACATCGAGTCCGCCGCCCTTCATTACCTCCCTCAGCATGCTCTTCCTTTCAGAGCTGACACCGGCATCTACAAGCAGTTTCAGACAAACACCCCTGACAGCATACAGATTCGAGTAACTGTTCAATACAATTAAGTTTTTGTCGGGTATGCCTTGACCGTGGCTGAAAGAAAAATCGATTCCCGGCTGAACAGTGTTTATCTCGGGGATATAAGGGACCTGCTCCGCAGCCTTCCGGACAGGTCGATCGATATGGTCTACGGCGATCCGGACTACAATGTTGGCGTCAAATATGGAATGAAGGTCTACACAAGGTCTTTCGAAGACTACATGAAGTGGTATATCGGACTGGCATCCGAGTCGCTGCGCGTCCTGAAGGATGACGGGAACATGTTCCTGATCAACTACCCGAAGCAGAATGCCCACCTGAGGGTAAAATACCTCGACGGCGCATGTCACGACGTCCAGGAATACGTGTGGGTCTACAACACGAATGTCGGCCACAGCCCGAGGAAGTTCACGACTGCCCACAGGAGCATACTCCACTGCAGAAAGAGCCCGCACAACAGGTTCTACAAGGAGCATGTTGCAGAACCGTACAAGAACCCGAACGACAGGAGGATACTTCACAATATGAGCCATGGCTCGAAAGGCAGGATGCCCTACGACTGGTTTTACTATGACCTTGTCAAGAATGTTTCAAGGGAGAAGACGTTTCATTCCTGCCAGATTCCTCAGAAGCTGTCGTCCCTTCTGGTTTCGGCCTCAACGATGGAAAATGACACAGTGCTGATACTGTTTGGCGGCAGCGGGTCCGAGATAGAGGTCTGTTTGCAGCTGAAGAGGAATTACATCTCCGCAGAGATAGACCGGAAGTATTACGACCTGATTATGGAAAGGATTAAGGGACGCAGGGGGAAGGAAGGGGAGCGGGTGATTGAGAATATACCGGTCAATTCAACTCGTTGACCCCGGACACTGCCTGAAGCGCATGCTGAAAGCCAGATTTACAGCAGACGGCCAACCAACGAATATTTTTAAGAGCAGACTGCAGTCTTCTTGTTAAGACTACAAAGCCGAGGCTGTTCAAATGGTAACTTTCCTGCATACTGCGGACTGGCAGGTGGGCGCTTCCTCCACCCTGGCGGGGACAAGTTCAAGAGAGTTGAGGAGAAACAGGCTCAAAGTGGTAAGGAGGATTGGCAGGGAAGCAGCCGAAAGGCGTGTGGATTTCATGATAGTCGCAGGCGACATGTTCGAGGATCACGATGTCGACGACCTTCTAGTCAGGGAGGTGGTGGGTGTGCTGAACAGCATCGCCCCCATCCCTGTGTTCATAATACCGGGCAACCATGACTTCTCGGGTCATGACTGCGTATGGGAGAGACAGAGCTGGAAGAGCGTGGGCGGCCATGTCAGGCTACTTGCAGAGCATCAGGAGATTTCGGTGAGTGACAGGACAGTGCTTTACCCCTGCCCTGTCTCCCAGAAGAGAAGCAGTATAGATCCGACTGCATGGATACCAGTCAGGGGAGAGGGAGATCTACGGCTGAGGATCGGTATCGCTCACGGCTCACTTGACACTGTTTCCGGTTCAGCGAACTTCCCAATTGCCAGCGACAGGGCCGAAAAGGCAGGCCTGGACTATCTCGCTCTGGGAGACTGGCACGGTATGAAAATCGATGGCAGGACCGCGTACCCCGGTACGCCGGAGCCAACGAATTTCGGCGAGGAAAGGACCGGCAACGTGCTCATAGTGGACCTGAAGGGGATGTCCATGCCCGAAATAGAGGCTGTTCACGTTGCGGAAACGAAGTGGCTGGATTTGAACCGGGAAATCAGGGAGGCGAGCGATGCAGCCCGGCTTGAAAATGATCTGAAGGGGTCAGGCAGCCCGAATTCCTGCATTTTTCGTGTACGGACAAGAATGCTGATTGATGATGCGCAACTGCTCGAAAGACTTCGCATTCTCAGGCATACGCTCGAAGAAGAAGCACTCTTCCTTGACTGGCCGGAGGAATGCATGCGACCGGTAGCGCTGGATGCAAGCGGCATTCCGGCGGGCTTTCTCTCCGATGCCGAAAGGCTGCTGGTGTCCGCGGCACAGGGAACATTGACGGATGGTGATGGAGCTGGCCTGCGTGACTACACTGCAGAGGAAATTGCCGAGGCAAGATATCTTCTCAGAGACTATGTTCGGAGAACGGACAGATGATTGTGGAGGAAATATCGCTTGAGCACTGGCGCGGTTTCGGCCAGAGGCATTCCTTTTCATTCAGCAGCGGCATCAACTTGCTTGCCGGTGAAAACGAGGCGGGAAAATCAACCATATTCGAAGCCCTGTGGAGAGTCATGTTTGACAGGCACAATTCCACCGCGGCAGAAATCAGGGACATCCAGCCCGAAGGTACATCCCTTGCGCCGACTGCTTCCGTTGTTTTCACCCAGTCTGGGAGGAGATACAGGATCACCAAGCGGTTCATTAACCACCCCGTTTCAGAACTATCGCTTGAAGACAAAGACGGATTCAGGCTGATACACGATGGCGACATGGCGGATAGAAAGGTGATTGAAATCGTGGGTGGTGTCGAATCGGCCAAGGGAGCAAGCCGTGATTATCATAGAGGCATTTCCCACGCGCTGTGGTACCTGCAAAGGGAGGAAGCACTGCCGGAGGAGAGCTGGAGCGCGGCCATCAGGGAGGGCCTGGGCAGCGTAATACAGAAGGTTGCGTCGACTCCCCGGGAGGAGAAGGTGCTGAAGCTTATAGAGGAAGACTACCAGAGCGTCTTTACGCCTACCGGGAAGCTGAAGGAAAGCTCCGAACTGAGGACAGCCGAAAAGAGGGCGGCGGATATCAAAAATGAACTCACCCTACTGGGCGAGAAGAAGAGATCCCTGGGTGTTTACAGGGAGAGCGTCGATACTCTCCTTTCCGGCATTGCGGAGCTGGTTCAAAGGAAGGAGATGAAGGAAGAAAATATCAGGAAGCTCCGGGAAGATGTGAAGGCCGGTTCAGAAATCGAGTCGAAGTTGCAGAAGATAAGGGCAGAACTCGATAAGAAGGAAGTGGAACTGCTCACCGCCGAAAAGCTGCTCGGCGATGTACGGAAAAGGAGCGTGGAGATGGATAGACTGGAAAGCGAGCTTGAGAGTCTCCGCGAAGCACTTATTAAGAACGAGATCGATCTCAGGGCGACCTCCAGGACGAAGATCAGCGCTCATGAGCGCTGGCATGATGATGTCGAGCCACGACTGAAGCAGATTGAGCTGTCCCTCACAAGGATGCAGGCAGTTGAGAGGCTCAGGAAGCTGGAGAAGGATCGTCTGAGATTGAAGGGCCTTGTGGAAAGGAAGCGTATTCTTTCTGAAAAATTAACGCAGGGAAAGGAAGAGCTCGGAGCGCTAAAGGCACCGGGAGAGAAGGAATGGTCCGACTACAGACAGATGGAAAATGAACTCAGGATCGCTGAAGCAGAAGTCAGGGCAAGCGCGATACGTGTTTCATTCCGCCTCGAAAAGAGCACTCTGAGTATCAGGCCGACACCTCCAGCCAGCAAGGAAGGGAATGAATATTCTGTCGACAGGCCCACCACATTCAACATTGAGGGGGTGGGGGATGTGGAGGTCAGGGGCGGTGGAAAGTCACTCGAGGAATCAAGAGACGGAGTGGAGAAAGCAAGGCAACTCGTAGAGGCGGTCCTCCTCCGATTCTCCTCTGGAAGCACTCAGGACCTCGGCATACTGGTCGAGAAGAGGAGGAGGGCGGAAGCTTCCATCTCTGAGATCGAAAGAGAACTGAAGCTGATAGAGGGTGAGGAGCCGGAGGCGGAGAAGGAGCTGCCGAGGATAGATGAGGGCATTGAGCTTGAAATGGCCAGGGCAGGAGAGGCTGCGGCAGAATTCAGCGGGACAGGCGGTCAGAAGATCAGGGAAATAACGGAGTCGATGGAAAAGACCAAGGCAGAACTGATTGTCTCAATAGAGTCACTCCAGAAAGAAGAGAGAGAGGCTTCGGAGAGGGAGAGCAAACTGCTGATGACAAAGGGAGAGCTGGAGGGTGACACGGCAGAGATTAAGGCAAGGGCAAGCATACTTGCCGAGGAGAATGCCAGAACTATCTCCCAGTTCGGCTCACTTCAGCTGCTTCAGCGCCGGGTTGACGAGTTGCAAGACTCCGTCACAGAGCACCGCAGCGCCGCGGCCGAGATAAGCAGGGTTTACACTGAAAAGGTCGAGGGACCGGGAAAAAGGCTCTCCGAGTCAGAGTCGGAACTTTCCGCGATTCTGAAACGCAAGGAGGAGCTTGACCACAGGCTGATCGAAGCGCGCACACGCATTGAAGCGGCAGCGGGGGAGAATATAAATTCAAGGATTACAGACCTGGAGGCTGAATCCAGCCAGGTTTCTGAACGGGCGGGTACGCTCCGGCGAAGGGCCAACGGACTGAGACTGCTGAGAGAGACAATGCTCACGTGCAGGCAGGCGGTGTCCAACGAGTTTGCAAAACCGGTAGCCGTGCTCGTAAGCAGATGGTTTGAAACTGTGACGGACGGCAGATATGAGGGTGTGGAGATGAACGGGAAACTTCTTCCGACAGGTGCAAGGAAATCCGGAGGGGAGAGCACTTCGCTCCAGAGACTGAGTCACGGTACCCGGGAGCAGGTTGTTGTCCTTGTCCGTCTTGCACTTGGCGTGCTGTCAAGCGAGACGGAGAGGAACCTCGTCGTGCTCGATGACAGGCTTGTCAACGCTGACCCTGTCAGGCTGAAGAGGCTTTCATCCGTGCTTGAGGAGGCCGCCGGCAAATGTCAGATTGTGCTTGCGACCTGCAATGAACTTTCATACATGAGTGATTCTGCGAAAATTGTACGTGTCCCTGTTGACGGAATGGTCGGCTTTTAGCGGTCCGATTCGGCCGTTGGATATGTCGAACCGCTACCATTTTTGAATGCACTTCCATCCTGAGGCGACATGCACCTGGCACACTGGCGTTACAAACAGTTAACTAATCACATTCATTTCCAAAAAAGGGTGAAACGATGAACTCGGGAAGGACTGATGATTCAGGAAGAACGGTGAGGTCGGAGGTCAGGCGGATATGGAACACCAATGCTTCTTTTTGGGACTCAAGGATGGGAGAAGGGAATGCCTTCCACCGTACCCTTCTTCTGCCTGCAATTGAGCGCCTCATGGAGCTCACCCCCGGTGCAAGTGTTCTTGATGTTGCCTGCGGCAACGGGCAGCTCTCGAGGTGGATGGCACAACGTGGAGCACAGGTTGTAGCCATTGACGTAAGCGAAAAACAGATTGAAATGGCGAAGGGTCATGCGGATACAGGCGTTGGCAGAATAGACTACAGGGTAATCGACGCGTCGGAGCCCGGAGAGCTTGAAGGGCTCGGAAACAGGGATTTCGACATCATTGTGTGCAATATGGCACTGATGGACATGCCCGAAATCGAGCCGCTTGCCGGTGCTATTCCCCATCTCCTCAGGCACGGGGGGAGGTTCGTGTTCTCGGTCACGCATCCATGCTTCAACATGAGCGATATGCGCAGAATCGCCACTGAATCGGAGGAGGGTGGCGTCGTGAGCGAAACATTCGGCATCGAAATAAGGCGGTACCTGACGCAGCGGACGGTGCGGGGACTTGCCATGGTCGGCCAGCCTGAGCCTCAGCTCTATTTTGAACGCCCGCTCAGCTCGCTCATTGCTCCCTTTCTGGCAAAAGGTCTTGTGCTGAATGCATTCGAAGAGCCTGCGTTCCCCCTCCGGGAGCATTCGAATGCCAAGTGGTACGACTGGGAGAATTTCCCAGACATACCGCCGGCAATTGTTGTCAGATTCTTGAGAATGTAGCTGGATGACAACCCGCGGGTGACACCGCTTCATAAACATCCTGCTGAACCAAGTAAGATTCAGGTCCGGAGACGTTCACATACGCCGGCGCAAATTCTTGTGTGACATTTTACACCCGATCTGCACAGAACTCTCCGGATGATTTGCTTCTGTGAATTTGCCCAGAAGCAAATAAGGCTGCCAGCAGTCCTGCCCCGATTCACTTTGTTGAGACACAGCTATTGGATATCCTCCCAGTGGGACGGGAGTTCTGCCATCGCTCTCACGGGGTGCATTCTATGTGATGGGCTGAGGCGGAACTGAACCCTTTCAAGTTCAATATCACAAGCAGTGGGGTGACTTTCAGCCCTTCCTGCCACTCTCCGCGGCAGAGTGAGGCAGACTTGCGCTCTTGTAGCTATCATTGATATCGGTCTTTGGGGCAAGTTGAAGGCTGAAACCGCACATCGATTTCAAACACGAATTCAGGCAAACACATGACAATCCTTTTCCTTCGTTTACTTAACTTCCCGCGGCAATTTCTTCAGTACAGCACAAGACAGCAAATAGGGACGATGCGGAAGACATCATGGCGATTGCCGCAATGGAAGGCGACGAGCCGCGGTTTGGGAATGCTGAGGCAAAAGCAAACTCAACATTGGTGCTGATGCAGAACTGGGATGTAAAGGGGAATAGAGATCATGGATGGACAAAACTGTACGACGCCGGGAATTTGGAAGCAAAAAGTGAACAGTTTAATAACTGATTTGGGCTATGGACAATGAAACCCGGCTGAAGGAGAGGTGAAAGTGTGAGTGCCCGGGGGCGGGCAGGAGGCGGGTCTGGTTGCTTAGGAAAGTGAAGGTGGCAGTCATCGTCGCAGTCGTCATCATTGCAAGCATTTCTGCCTACGCCTACCTGAAGTACTCCTCAAAACCCAGACCGGTGTTTCCGAAGATAAGCACCAACAATACAGTCGTAAACCAGACAATTTCTGAGAATTTCGTTCAAGAATTCTCCGGATCGCCAGCAAGGTTCTATGCCAACGCAACCACGGTCTTCACACACGATGGTGTAGCCTCATACCTGACAATCAAGTTGATGATGGCGCCCTATACTGATTCAGTGGGTGGGTATGTCGTTGCTTTATCTTATGTGAGTGTCTATGGAACTATTATGGGCGGCTTGAATCCCAAGCAGCTCTCCATCAACCTATCGGACATCGGGCCCTATGACAATAACAACACCTACGTTTATACTGGTGACTATCTGTATATCCCACCCTATAACGTGACCTCTAGTTCAAATGCTCTTCTTAACAATGCATATTCTGGATATGGCAACTTCTCAGTCGTACCAATCTTCAACCTTCTAAACCAGACAGCTTCGAACTCTACCACTTACTACAATTTTGGAATCCTGTGGGAACCAGACATTCAATTCTTTCTCGTCAACAGCACCAGTGCTGGCAACCACATCTTGCACTTCACTGCATCGATTGACAATCTGGGAACTATCATCTGGGCACAGGTGAACGTATTACTGGTGGACAAACCGTAATTTGAAAGTTGAGATATATGGAGGAGAGTAGAGTTAACAAGGAATATGGGGAAAGAACGAAAAGAAGAATTCTGACGTTAATAATTATCTCGATGACCGTTGGGACGGCCTTTCTAGTTGCCCCTCCTACAACAGGTTTAGCAAAGGCTCAATCTCCATCGCCGAATGTGATCATGCACTATAGCCAGCTAGGGTTTAGTGGAAACGACACAATTTATATGGTAACTGGCGTCCACTCGGGCAATAATCCGAGAGATCTCGCCAGTTCTGCAGTCATCCTTCAACCTGTGAATATTGTAAGGACTTACAGCTGGCAGAACAACGGCCCTGGTTTCAACGCATATAGCGGTAATATGGCGACACTTCTCACCATGGGCTCTAGTAATTTCTACTATTACTATGATGCAGTCGGCAACAATTGGCAGGTGTTAGTTCCTATTGAAATGGCAGACGGCATAGGTGCGTATGGCACAACACCCGCGAATGCAAACATGACGTCAAATATCGGTCTTAATCTATCAATAAGCCAGAGTGTTGCAGGCGGCACAACTATGACGTTCACGACACAAAATGATGTGGTACTAAATGCCACTGGAGCACATGCGACTGGTAACGATGCTAGTTTACTCTTAGAGATTTTGGATGGCGTCTCACTTGGAGTTCAGTTATTTACTCTTGTCACACTTCCAGAACTGGGCATAACTGAATTGGTAGCCGACTCTGCACTTAGTACATTCCTACAAGTGTTTGATATTTCAACCAGTGTGGCTAAGCTTGTTCTTGAACACATTACTTCTGTCTCTCCTCCACCGAGTGATGTGGGATCATATCCGGGCGCTTCTCAACACAATGATCCGAAGCTCATCGTGAACGGCTTTGAATATCAGAAATTCGGCATAGCTGGGGGAACCTCCAGTGCACTCGGCACAAATAACTTCAACTGGCAAGACGTGTTCGCAGCTGGCAACAACGCTAGCCTCCAGATCCCGCTTTCTATAAGAGACTACGCTCACTATTACTCCATAATGGGCCAGACTAATTTGAATAGTGCAATTGGGACCCAAAACACTCAAGATTCCTTTAATTTCTCAGCGATGCCCGCAGTAGAGGTGACTGGGAATGTGACGACTCCTTATGGTGCCCCTGCATCGAACGCTAGTGTTTATATAGGGTGGAACACCACCATCAACGGGACTGCTGCCCAAGAAGTATATGAAGTGAATGCCAACCAATATGGCCTTTACAGATTCTTCGCACCACCTAATGAGACTTATTTCGTCTCGGCGAACTATTCAACACCATTTGGGAGCAGCGGGAACACAAACAAATCATATCCAGGAAACACGTTTTCAAACAAACCTGGTGACACATTATGGGCTAATTTTACAGAACAAAACAAGAATCCCGTTAATGCTGCAATAGTATCGGGAACAGTGAAGGATCGTAATGGGAATCCAATTTGGGATGCGTCCGTCACGATATCCAAGGGCGGAGAGTCGATTTCTACGCAGACTAACGAAAGCGGTTATTATTTCTTCGGTATCCCGGCAGTGGGAACCTATTCGATCGATGCAACGGCATCTGGCTATAACCTAACACAAGGATCCTCGGTATCTATAACCAATTTCAATCAATCCTATCCGCAGGGTACTCTCAAGTTGACGGGCCTAGTCAGCAGCCTGCCTTCACATGTCCTGCACTATGTACAACTGTTGATCACCAACAATCAGGATATTTCAACTCCACCCCAGTACGACCAGATGTTAACTGTCAATAGTTCGAGTTTCTTCAACTTCGAAGCGCAGAATCTCTCAAACGTTGAATTCTTCTATGCCAATGGGACAGTGATACCCTCGTGGCTGGAAAGCGGCAATCTGAGAGGACTCAACAACAGCCTGTACTGGCTGAAGCTTGATGGCCTGGCAGCCCGCTCATCGGTGACGATTTACATGGGATTTGCATCACCTTCCACGATTTTGTGGGGAAGTGCCAGCAATGGGGAAGTGGGCGAGGCTCCCCAGCTTTCCACGCCATATGCGTACTATGATAGCGGCAGCGACGTGTTTGCGTTTTATGACAACTTTGCGGGTGTCGGTGTTTCCCTGGGATCCCAGTGGTCAGACAACGGCATTTCATACTCGATAGACAACGGTTTCAACGCGACTGCCGCCAGCGCATCGAACGATGGCGTCTGGTCGTCCACGTTGACTGAAGGCACTGGCACTTTTGTCGATATCTACTCCACTTTCTTCTCATATGGCACAGCATGGCTGGAGAGCGGTCTGGTATCAGGCACCAACGGAAACAATGTTGGCACTTTCGTCCAGTCACAGGAGCCATATGTGGTGGGTCAGCAGCAGGATCCCAGCAGCTATACACATGAGGAACTGACCACTGCATTCTCAGGTGTTTATACGGTACATC
>JAJYOM010000091.1 GCA_021796175.1 Thermoplasmata archaeon | reverse complement strand
GCCGTGGACAGGTATAAGTGCAATGGAAAGGATAACACAATCCGAAGCCAGGCTGCTGATGAAGAAGATTGTTGCAGATATGGACATTGCCGATCCATATTCCACGACACTGGATATACAGGTAGAGCGCTTTATCTGCATTATTAAGAACTCGAGGCCCGGTTTCTCGGACGAAATGATAGTTCATGCGCTGTTCAGAAAAAAACAGAAGAAGCGCTAGATTGCTGAAGTTCAACATCTGTATTTGTGCGGAGTACGGAAATACCGAAAGGCTAAAACCATTCGACTCTGTCATGAGTCGATATCCGATGGTGGTAATGTGAAAGTCCTGGTTACTGGTGGAACGGGCTTTATAGGCTATTATCTGGCAAAGCTGCTTCTTGGGGAAGGGCATGAGGTTGTTGCGACGCACTATGACAGCGGCAGCCTTCTGGAGAGCATGAGGATTGACGGTGTCGATTACCGGAAGCTGGACATATCGTCGAATGAGCAGGTCAGCAAGCTCATAGCGGATGTCCAGCCGGATGAGATACACCATCTTGCGGGCCAGGCATATCCTGTTCCATCGTGGAAGAATCCTGCGAGAACCTTCGAGGTTAATGTGCTGGGCACAATCCACCTTTTCGAGGCAGTGAGGCGGATGAACTCTGACACAAGGATCGTCAATGCATGCTCGGGTGCCGAATACGGGGACAGGGTGAAATTGCCGATAATCGAGGATAGCGTATTGCGTCCGCTCTCTCCTTACGGAGTGAGCAAGGCGACCCACGACATGCTGGTCAATCAGTACTACCGGTCATACGGTATGCCGCTTTTCAGCCTGAGGCTGTTCAGCACCACCGGACCTGGAAAGTCTGGCGACGCCATCAACGATTTCGCCTCTCAAGTTGTGGCTGCCGAAGCCGACGGCTCAAAAGTCAATGTCGGAAGGCTGGATGTCATAAGGGACATATCCGACGTGAGAGACGTGGTCAGCGCATTCAGGCTTGTCAGCGACAGAGGAGTTCCGGGTGAAGCGTACAACGTCGGCTCGGGCAAAAGATACAGGATAGGCGATGTGCTGAACATGCTGGTTTCAATGGCAAAGACGAAAGTCCACCATCAGGTGGAGGAGGCGAGGATCAGGCCATCGGATGAAAAGGAAATTTACCCTGATATTTCCAAGATAAGCAGTCTTGGCTATTCACCCGGGTATGACATGAAGCACACGCTGACAGACATACTTGATTTCTGGAGAAAGCAATCCGGCAGGCGGAGTGGATAATCAGCTCACATCTGATTTCACGTGCCACTGTAGAGCGGGGTATTATTGATGCTGTCGGGGCCCGAGATTGTCCGATCATTTCTCCTCAAAAAGGGGCTGCAGGTTGAGCTCGTTGATTTACCTGAGGAAAGTGCGATGACTTCAGCATCAGCAGCGAGTGCACTCGGATGCACGGTCGCTGAAATTGCCAAGTCCATCGCTTTCACGGACAGCCCCTCCCCACCTCCGCCGGCCAACAGCAGCGTGATAGTGGTGCTCTCCGGAGACAGGCGTGTAAACACAGATCTCTTGAAAGTAAAAATGTCATGGCGGAGCGCGAGGCTGATGTCCCCCTCCGAAGTGCTGGAGGCAACCGGTTACAGGATTGGCGGTGTTCCGCCATTCCCTCACAGGGAGGGAATAAAGGTAATGGTGGACATGTCACTGAAGAGATTCCCCACCTCATGGGCAGCTGCCGGTTCCGCAAGTTCAGTAATGCGCATCACACCTGAGCTGTTGACTGATTGTATGAGATATGTGACTGTTGATGTTTCCGGAAGTGCAACGAAGTGAGGAAGAGGCAGACGATATCGCCCGGACCAATCCGAAGCAGAATCACATTGTGCAGCAGATCGGGCTTCGCGAAAAAGTCGGGCAGGCTCCCGTGCCTGCCTGCACAGCATTATCTTTAATGAAGGTATACCTGTAAACAATGACTGACGGGCTTGCAATAGATCTCACTGTGAGGGAAGGAACAAAAGAGGAGGAATTCGTCGCTGTAGCGGCAGGAAGCTCGGCCGCATTCACTCTCGGCAGAGAAAGGAATGAGGACCTTGAGTGGCAGATACTGCGTATTGAGGGCGGTCACCAGGCACGCTACAGGCTCATTGTCAGGCATCCTGAGAAGAAGCTCGACCTTGGCCTGAAACACGCGCTGGAGAAGAAGCTTGACAGTATCTCAGGCATGAACCTTGATGACGTCAGGAAACTGTATGAGAAGTGCATGAAGCAGGGAATGAAGCAGACAAGGCTGAGGCACGTGAAGGAAAAACAGGATATCTGGAGCGACAATTTCTGGAACTTCATAGGTTAGCCGGTACGAAAACAATTTGCCTGAACTCTGACAGTTGGCAGATAGAATGCAAATAAGGTCACATCCGGTGACTGACAACTCTTTCACGATCAAAAAGTCAACGTTTATAACGCAAGAAGGAACATGCCTGACTGCGATAGATATGAGGATGAAAGAAAGGACATTCGGCAAACAGGTGGATATAAACGGATTGACGCAGACTTTTGCGAGGTACCTTCAGAATGATGGCTGGAAGGTGCAGCAGTCGGCTGATGGCCAGTCCGCTGTCGTGCAGGCACAGAAGGCAGGCATACTGAGGGACATAATAGCCGCCGACAGGGCACTTACATTCAAATTTGCAAACCAGCCGGACGGGTTGCATGTCAGTACAGGTATAGGGAAATGGGTACAGAATATTGGTGTCATGGCTGTCGAGGCTCTTCTTCTCAGCGAGCTCTTCCTCGTCGTGGATGTGCCGGAAATGCTCTGGACAGAGCATATTGAGAAGAAAATAATGGCACAGCTGGCAGAGATGGTAAACACAAACTGACCGGTCCAGGTCTCTTTTTCCGGGCAACGGCGGCCGTTCTGACAGGCGGCAGTGCTGCTGCCCGGGTTCAGTGTTACACTTGATTTTTTGGCCCGTTGGGCACAGGACAGTACAGACACTCTGTCTGACTGGAATCACTGCGTCTAATGCAGTTGAGACATCCCCCCCGGCTTCCAGGAAGGGGGTGAGCATGCAGCTGGATATGCACGCTCACGTTTTTTCAGGCAAGGATTAAATGCATGGGCAATACCTCTGCCGTTCGATGGCATTGGTTTCATTATCACCGGCACTTGCTTCTGTTCTGTTCGGTATATCCGGCGGGGTGGCAGGCTTTCTGCTCGCACTGCTGTTCAAGAGATACATACCCGGGAGGCTCTCGGTGCTGATATCAGCTGCAATTGCGGGTCTGGCGGCGGAGCTGATTTCCGGCGCACTTGGCGAACTCACCGGCGGCGGTGCGGTAATACTGACTTCCAGGCTAATCGGACTTTTCACCGGCGGCATACTGTTCAGGTATGCATTCAGGGGGTATTTCGGCACAACCCATGAATGGATAACACCGTACCTTGCGAGCTCATTTGCCTCCTGGACTGCATTCGCAATGAGTCTCGAGGTTATAGGCATCATTTCCATACTGGCGTCGATTATAGGAGGTTTCAGCGCATCAATACTCAGCAGGGCAGTCTCAAGGTATCTGCCCTCGACACTAGAGCAGGCATCTGCAATGACACAGGTGTCGGGTCTTTCCTGGTTTCTCGGTCTCATTTCATACTCGCTTGGCATTGTTGTTCTCTACAGCATGTCTGGAAAAGTGTTCCTGACTGCATTCGGCATATTCGCCGCCAGCAGCGTTGCGCTACTGCTTTCCGTGCTGCTCTCACTCCCGTATGTGCGGAGCGAAAAGGTATACGTGAGGCTTACAGCGAGAATTGGGACCACGTGGAGATACATGGCATCATTCATCCTCCTGTTCCTCTTTACCGCACTCCTGATACTGGTTGGCTATCAGAAGTCATTCTCAGCCATCATACTGCTAATCGCAGTTACGATCGGACTGCTGTCCGGACTGGCAGTGGGTCTGATATCCCGTTTTCTCACAAAGGAGAAGAAGGGTGTTCCTCCGCAGACATTCGGCGCCATACTCCTCGGCATTTCTTCAGGGCAGGGTATCGGTGTCATAGTCTCTATCGCCCTTGACACGGCAATCGCCAGGCTCTATACTGCCACAATACTGGAGCTCGTTTTCCTGTCGGGCCTCGCTGCGACAATTGCCGCCTTTGTAATAACGGCATGGAGGGTCAGGCATCTTGGCAACGCACTCGCGGCATCAGTTCCGGATACAGCTGAGGCGCCACAGAAGACAGCAGAGCGGAAGGCGGACCAGACAAAGCCTCCTGAGTAAAATGAGCGGTGAGAATGAAACTCCCTTCTTCAACCACCGGATTGCAGGCAATGCCGCTGTCACTGTCTCCCACCCGGAATTAAAGCATATATAACCGTCATCGCCTGGTCGTCTGCAACCTTTGCAGATGACAGGAAAGTGGATACACGACTGATTCCAGGAACAGGGTGACACTCAGAGATGTTGGTGGCGGTGACATCGATGTATTCTATAAGCATCAGCTTGATCCGGCTGCCATCTGGATGGCAGCCTTCACATCCCGGAATCCTGAGGGCAGGGATGCGTTTGACAGTCACTGGCGAAAAGTGCTGGATGACCGGTCAAACACAGTGAAGACCATTCTCTTCAACGGCGGGATCGCGGGCCATGTGGCCAAGTACATCGATGAAGGCAGGCCAGAGGTCACCTACTGGATTGACAGGGCGCTCTGGGGAAAAGGAATTGCGACAGACGCCCTCCTGAAATTCCTGGCGATTGTAGCAGTGTGCCCCATTTTCGCAAGAGCTGCCAGGGACAATATTGCTTCACTGACTGTGCTGAAGAAGTGCGGTTTTGTCATAACCGGTGATGGTACGGGCTATGCCAACGGACGCCGCGGCGAAGTTGAAGAGTTTGTCCTGAGACTGGATTGACCACAGTTCCGACTCCGACACCGCAAGTACGAACAAATCGGCTGCTCCTGCTCTGTATCACTGTTCCCGGGGCAATCGTAATATACTGTTCGTTTTCTCCCGAAAAACAAGGCACAATGGAAGACACATCGCAACGGACGTCTCTTAGAAAGGCAATCAAATTGCGTCATGCGGTGGCACTCTACACAAGCTCTGTGCTCGGCTCAGGCATACTTCTTCTTCCAGGGCTTGCGGCGCTTATTGCGGGCCCGGGCTCACTGATCGCGTGGATAATACTCTCACTTGCCAGTTTCCCCTTTGCATTCACTTTTGCATCCCTGTCGGCAAGAAAGCCCGAGTCCGGAGGCATATATGCTTTTGCAAAGGAGGCTTTCGGCCAGCGCGTTGCCACTGTCACCGGATGGCTGTTCGCACTGTGGGTGGTGACCGGCGCTCCCGCAGTTTCCCTCATCGCCGCCTCCTACCTCGAATATGCTTTCCCCCTGACCAGGCACGAGACTCTGCTGCTTGCCTCCCTGATTCTTGTGAGCGCGTTCGCGATCAATTATCGCGGCATAATAATGAGCAACAAAGTGCAGCTTTTCGCAGTACTGTGCGTCGTGGCACTCCTGCTCGCCGTGGTGGTTTCATCAGCTTTCTTTGTCAGGTCTGCCGCTTTCACACCATTTCTTCCCAACGGCTTTCTGCCGGTTGGTACTGCGGCTGCATTGATATTCTGGTCCTTCCTCGGATATGAGAATGTTTCCAACGTGGCCGAAGAGTTTGAAAACCCGAAAAGGGATTTCCGCCGGAGCATCATACTCAGCGTTCTTCTGATAAGCGGCCTTTACCTTTCCGTATCATTCGTCACGGTGGGGACACAGGCTTACAGGGCGGGCGGAAGTATTGCGCCGTTTGCCGTAATGCTCTCATACATACTGGGCAGGTACGGTGCAGCCGGAACGGCAATTCTTGCAGTCTTCATCATATTCAGCACTGTCAATGCATACACGATCGGCATGTCAAGAGTATTTTACGCAGTCGCAAGGGACGGAGGTTTTCCGCGTGCAATGGGTCACATACATCCGCGGACACGGGTTCCCGACCGTGCGCTCATAGCCCTTTTTGCGTCAATGATTCCGATGATTGCATTCTATTACATTCTCAACATAAATCTTGAAACTGCACTTCTGATTCCCAGCGGCGCTGCAATACTTGTATACATAATCGGCTCAGCTTCCGGCATCAGCATATTCAGGAAGGAGAAGGCGAACGGTTCCGGATGGCATATCCCTCTTCTGCCGGCGGTTTCACTGGTAATCTCACTGGCCGTTCTCCCGTTTGTGGGCTGGCCCGTCCTGTTCAGTGCATTCGCCTCCCTGATTGGGCTGCTTTATTCAGTCTGGTCCGGCAACAGGGGAGCTGGAGCAGAATAGCCTTCAGCTTCCAGCCATATGTTTCCGTATTTTCTTGAGGCAAATCCAGCTCGGAAAAATACATAACCGATGGGACAGTTAAAATGATTATGCATGGTATTGCTTCAGGCACAAT
>JAJYOM010000090.1 GCA_021796175.1 Thermoplasmata archaeon | reverse complement strand
CTGAGCGGGGGCCAGAGGAAGATGCTGAGCATTGGCAGAGTGATGATGGCAAGGCCCAAGCTGCTGCTGCTCGATGAGCCGTCGAGCGGTCTGTCGCCTCTGTTCACAGGCAAAATCATCGAGGCGCTTCAGGTGCTCAGGGAGCTTGGCATCCCAATGCTGATATCGGAACAGAATACGGAGTTCACCCGCCTTGCAGACAGCGTGATGGTTCTCGACCACGGGAGGGTGGTATTCTCCGGCTCTGAGAGCGAAGCAGAGAGGAACGAGGCCATACACTCGGCCTACTTCGGTGTCGGATGAGCCCCATTTCACAATATCGGGCATAATATTTTTATCAAGGGCAGGTCTATTGCGATCGACTGTCCCGAAGGATAGGCATGGCGACTGAAATGTTTGTCATATTTCCATCTGACAATGAAACAGGAACACTGAGCCCGATCGCTGCCGAGTTTGAAACCGCCGCATACTATACAATCGCCGTCATAATAGAGGATACACTTGCCGACACCAAGATCAAGACGGGTTTTACAGAGGCACCTGCCGCGGGGAACTGGGGTTCCATTCTCAGGAAACTGAAGATTGAAGTGGTGGTTGCCAACAGGATACTGCCCGGCACACTTGCCTCCATACAGGACTCCGGCATCCGTGTCATCCAGGGTGCAAGAGGGCTTGTCGGTGACCTGATAGACTGGATCGCGGAAGGCGGTGTGGACGAATTCGCGGAGAAGGTGCGGTCGCTGAATCCTGCCGCTGCAGGCGGCAACGCAGGAAATAAGGAGGAAAGCGTGGACCCGCTGGTGAACAGGGCCGCAGCACCCCAAACGACACCCGCAGGCGCACAGAACCCCTCCCAGGGAGGCCGGGAGAAGGCTGCCTGAGGGCTATAATATGCAACCGTCTGCCCGCCATGCACACTGCCGCCGCGACACAATGCACTGTGCCGATCCGCGGTCCGCTCCGTCCTAATCACGATCGGCCACGGTGATCGCTGCAGATGTCAGATTTAATCCTTGGGCTGTTTCTTTCAATCTTCTCCGCCTTCTTTTTTGCTGTTTCAAACATGTTCATCATCAGGGGGATGAAGACAGAACACATGTCCGCCGGTGTGCTGACAACCATACTCTTCTCCTCGCTTGTGATATTTGTTGTATCAGTTGCGACAGGCCAGTTCTTCGTCATCATGCATATTGGCACCTATCCTGCCCTTCTCTTCATGCTTGCCGGAGCGCTGAACTTTGTGCTCGGCCGGGGACTGAACTATGCCGGCATGGTACTGCTCGGTCCATCCAGGGGCAGCTCCATCACATCGTCACAGAGCCTTTTCGCCGTTTTCTTCGGAATGCTCCTTATTGCTGAACCGTTGACTCTCTTTGCCGCTATTGGAGTTGTTCTCGCATTCTTCGGCACTGTGCTCGTTACAACAGGAAACAACCGGGGAAAGAAACTTGACACAAGGGGCCTGGTATATGCGCTGCTGGCGGCCATCTTTGTGGGCCTGTCGGTCCCTGTCATAAGGGCGGCAGACCTGATTTCACCGCTGCCCGTTGACGGTGCGCTCATATCATACCTGACAGCCGGACTTTTCTATTTCCTGCTGAATCTGTTCAGGACACGCAGCATAAAGCGTGTCATAGCGGGGAACAGGATATGGATGCTCGGTGCCGCCGGGACAGCATCCGGCCTGGCACAGAGCACGAGGTTTGTGGCGCTCCTGCTCTCACCCGTAGTGCTGGTTGCCCCGATAATAACAGCCAACCCGCTCTTTACAATGCTCCTGTCCTATCTGACAATGAGGGGAAAGGAGCTGCTGGGTTTCAGGCTGCTTATCGGTGCTGCATTAATTGTTGCAGGTGTGGCAGTGATTTCATACACGCTTGGCATATGAATGATAACTGCTGCCCGATCCTGTCAGGAAATGTCCTTTTCTATCCGCGGACCCAAACTGAAGTATCTCCCGCCATGGTAGATGAGCGGTCTTTTACTGTCATCCACATATCCCTCCACTACTTTGCCTATGAATGCAGCGTGGTCACCGGTCTGAAGTTCATCCACCACCACGCACTCCAGGTTCATCAGGCATCCGCCAATCATCGGCGCACGGATTTTGCTGGCACTGAAAGTACTGAAATCCCCAAGCGACCACTTGTCCTTGCCTTCGGTTATTGAATAATTGCCTGAAATGCTCGACAGGCCGGCCTGTTTGTCAGAGCAGTAGTTCAGCCCGAATTCGCCCGAATCCCTTATCATGGCGTATGTTCCTCTTCTGTAACCCACGAAGACAGCAACAAGGTAGGGTTCGATGGACACCCGCAGCGACCACTCCGCAGCCATCACGTTTGCCCTGCCGTTGTGTTCGGAAGTGACAAGCGCGACAGTGGAAGTGAATTTCCTTTTCGTTTTGTCGATGCCCGCTGATCGCATGCAGGTCTTATCGCCTGCCTGTATTAAGACTGGGCGGGGCGCATCCTCAGATCCTTGTCCTGTTGAGCTCGCCGAATGTGAGGGACATTGCCGCTATTATCATCGCAGCTATGCAGACTGTCCCCAGCATAATCCTGACAGATGACAGTGCGATAATCACCCCGCCAACAGTCCCGGAAAGGAAAGTCATTCCAAGCCCGAATGTGCTGAATGTGCCCTGTACCCTCGCCATCATCCCCTCGGGCACTTTCTTGATTGCGAGTGTTGACACTGCAACATTCACAAGTCCGATCAGAATCCCGGTTCCGACCATAAGGAAATAGTCGTAGAAGATGGAAGGAGAGAGGCCGACAAGACCTATAAAAAGCCCGACCAGGAACAGTGTTACAGTCAGTTCACGCCCCACGCTGCCGCTTACCTTGGACCCGAGAATCGAGCCGAAGATGGCGGCTATGCCGAATACAAGGAGCAGTGATCCGAAATATATGCCGGACAGCCTGAAATCCACCTGTACAAGCGCTGTCAGGCCGACACCGATTGTCCCGAATATGAAATTCGCGAGCAGGGCAAGAACGAGAATTTCAAAGATTGCTGTATTGCCCCTGATGAAACCCATCCCCTCCCTGACCGATCCCGCAACTGTGCCGCTGTTGTTCACAATCTCCCTTGGCGCCCTTATCGGCAGGATGGCAAGAAACGCGGCTGCAAAGATTACTATGAGCGAAAGGAACGACCTGTCGAAACCAAGGACGAGCACAGTGCCGGCTATGCCGTAGCCGGCTGTTTCGGCAAAGGCTGTTACAGCCTGTATCAGTGACGTGCCTTTTTTGTATGTGTTATCATTGAGCAGCCTCTTTGACCACACAGACCTGACAGAGTTCATGACATCGGATGTGAAACCGATGAGGATGGAGGTCGAAAAGAAAAGAAGCACAAGTAGCAGTATGCTGTGCAGCAGGAGTGCAATGAACAGCATGACGATTGCGGATGGCCTTGCTAAGCTTGCAAGTATTGCCAGTGTCTTCTTTCCCGGGCTCCTGTCGATGTAGGCGCCCACAAGAAAGCTTGCGAAGAGTGGCAGCGAAACCATGCCGTCCGCCAGGCCAGTCAGCACGGTGGAATGTGTCAGGGCAAGTGTAACCCAGAGGATGACTATGCCGTAGGCCATCATGCCCATCCTCGAGAAGCCGGAATTCAGGATCACCAGCTTGAAATCACGGGGCAGCCCGTTCTCCTTCTTCTCGACCTCGTGTACCGTTGCTGTTTCATTCTCCATCTGCTTCACCATCGGGAAATCCCGATCCTGCAGGCAATGTAAATACATTCATACATATAAATCTTGTTTATACATAACTGTTTTATTTAGACGCGACATTGCCATCTATATGTCTGCCAAGACAGCCGGAACCGCGAAGGAGACGAGGGATCCATACGACCTTGTCCTGGATGCGTTGAGCAATCCTACGAAGATGAGCGTGATCCTCCTCCTGTCGAGATATGACAGGTTGACTGTGACTCAGATGGCCAGCCACATAAAAGTGACAAGATCCAACCTCTATCATTTTGTTGCCGAGATGGTGAGGGACAAGCTGCTTGCAGAGCCGGAAGTGGTGGTCAAGAAGAATCACATTGAGAAGTACTACTCGCAGAATGCCGAGTTCTGGAAAGCGGTGGATCCGAATGTCCAGGACAGGAAGATAATCGAGGAGTTAACACCGGCCGAGGGCAGGAAACTTATCCGTTCGGCACTCCTTTCAATGAGCCTTCAGTATCGTATCTATGCGGATGAGTTTGCCAATGCAACCGACGAGGAGATGGAGCGCGTCGGGGAGCAGTTCAGAAAAGGCAGGCTGATGCTGTCCTTCTGGTCTGTGGACGACGATGTATTTGACATGGTGGCATCCAGGGTGAAGAAACTGCTTGTTGATGTAGTGGCTGAAGGCAACAGGCGCCCGGAAAGGAAAGGGCATGCGGAGAAGAACAATGTTGTAATCGCCTGCATCCCGAACATCTTCAGCCATTGAACGATTAAGTCTCCCACTGGCTTTCGCCGGATGCATTTGAGATAGATTACTATATTTTTCAGGCTTAACTGTGACGCATGCAAGTGGATCCTGAATTAGAACCTGTGCTGAAATTAATCGGGGATTTTTTACCGCTCTGGGAGATGCCACTTGAGCAGGCACGCATGTACAGGCCGGAATTTGACGCTGCGATGGGACGGAAGAGGGAGGAGATGCAGTCTGTCGAGGATGTAACCATCAGTGGAAGGGAGGGAAACGGCATACTGCTCAGGGTCTATAATCCCCAGGATGCAGGCAGGGATCCAGGCACCGTTGTCTTCTACCACGGCGGCGGCTTCGTGACTGGCAGTGTTGAGACATATGACAGCCTGTGCAGTATGATAGCCAGTGCATCCGGCTGCAGAGTGGTTTCAGTCGGCTACAGGCTGGCGCCGGAGCACAAGTTTCCCGCCGCTCCATATGATGCGCTGGACAGCTTCAGGTGGGTATACGAAAACATGCACTCCAGTGCTTTTGCCGTCATGGGAGACAGTGCGGGGGGAAACCTTGCTGCAGTTGTTGCTCAGGAGGCGAAGAGGGCGGGCCAGAAAATCGCGCTGCAGGTTCTGATATACCCTTTACTGACACTCGACTGGAAATTGCCGTCAGCGATAGAGAACGCGGATGCACCCACCCTGTCGGAAAAGGAAATGAGCTGGTACCTCAGCCATTACCTCAGTGATCAGGCTGAGGGTCGCAGCTTGCTTGCCTCACCGTTACTTCTTGGGGACCTGTCGGATGTTCCACCTGCCCTGATTATCACTGCAGAACTGGATCCACTGAGGGACCACGGGGAGATGTACGCCTCAGCCCTCAGGAAGTCAGGCGTTTCAGTTGCCGGAATGCGCTTTACAGGCATGGTGCATGGATTCTTCGGCATGTCGTTCTCCAGGTCAGCGAAGAGCGCGCTTGCCGTTGTTGCATCGAATCTGAAGTCTTCCCTGCGCGGCGACTGAGCCTGGCAGCCGAACCGTTCCCTGCCCTACAGTGTTCTTCGGAGCAGCAATTCCCCGTACACCTTCATCATCTCTCTTCTCATCCTTCTCGACTGCCATGCTCCGAATCTGCCGGAGAGTTCTGCATCTTCCATTACGATGAATTGCCTTGATTCGAACAGTGCCTTCGCCTCACTATTGTCCTCTTCCCTTGCGGCATACACCTCCAGTGCACCTTTCTCCGAAAAGTACGAAATGGCGTGGTCAAGAAGTCTGCCTCCTACGCCTAAACCTCTGTATTTCCCTGCCACAGCGATATAGTAGACATAGCCGATATTGCCTGTGAGCCACTTCAGCAACACCACTCCGGCATCCTCTCCGCCAAAAGTCGCTATCCGGACGACCGGCACCCTCCTGAGAGTAAATTGGGCGTGAAGCCTGTAAATGCCTGAAAAACCGTCGTCAAGTATATGCCTCGCCCTCTGCCTTTTCCCGGGAGGCAACTCCTCGATCACGACGGGACGGCTTGGCCCGGCCGTCATGCTATTCCGCAACTCCTTGCTCAATGCCAGATGGCAAGACAGGACATGCAATGGACAATTGAAGTCAGCCCGATGCCGATGTGATGCTCTTTCCGCTGATAAACCTGTTTGCCAGTTCGCACATTCTCACCGTGATCATATCTCAGACAGTATCCAGGAGCGGAAGCAGAAAGCCATGATAGGCTGATATGGGTGCTGGTATTATCGTCAGTCATGCCAGGCAGCAAAAGGACCTCAGATTCGAAGGAAATCGGGGAGAAAAAGCTCGGCGACAAAATTTACCGATACGTCTCGAAGCGAATGCAGGTGACAAAGACGCCTGCCATGTCAATCTCGCTTTTCAGTGGAAACCGGATGGTATACAGCAGGGGGTTCGGCAACAGGGATATGGCAGGACTCCTGCCTGCCGATGAAAAGACGCTCTACGGCGTGGGCTCCGTAACAAAATCATTCACTGCACTTGCAATTCTTCAGCTCATGGAAAAGGGACT
>JAJYOM010000089.1 GCA_021796175.1 Thermoplasmata archaeon | reverse complement strand
AGATATATGATGTATGCTAGATAAAAGTATGTACTCTACGCTGAGGAGCGCTCTCAAGAAAAGGAGTTTTTACACAGTCTCTTATGGGATCCGTGCCCCTCAAATGCCGACTTCGATGGGCTTAGTATCCCTTGGAAATCGCCGGCATTCTGCAATCCGCTTTATGGCCGGGAGATTTCGAAATGGGTGAGAAAAGGCCGTATGGAATCTTTACAGGGTAGGACCGTCATTCTCCTTATCCCTGCCAGGACAGACACGCGCTGGTTTCACGATAACTTGTTCGATGTCGAGCTTCGGTTCATAAGAGGACGGTTGAGATTTGGAGGTTATGTTGACGAAAAGACGGGAAAACCGAAACCTGCCCTTTTTCCGTCTCTAATTGCCGTCCTGAGGCCGAAGGAGGTTCCTGATGTCTGAGAGATGTGCTCTCTATGTCCGCGTCTCCACCGAGGATCAGGATCTCGAAGGACAGCAGAACGAGCTTGTAACCGAAGCCGAGCGAAGAGGATGGAGTGTGTCCAAAATCTACAGGGAGAAGGCAAGCGCATACGGCAAGGTTGCCAGGATTGAGTACGAGCGCTTGTTGAAAGACGCCCATTCGCCCGATAGGAAATGGAATCATATCCTCGTTTGGTCTATTGACAGTTGGTCGGGGGACGAGAAGTTCACGAAGGCAATAGAATCGATATGGGAACTGGAATCGCTTGGCATATACTTCCATTCATTGAAAGAACCGTCCCTGGACACGCCCCCCGACGGCGGCCATGACCTTGGAAGAGATGTCTTGAGAGCGCTGTTGCCTGTAATTGCCGCTTTTGAGTCAAGGCGGCGCAGCGAGCGCGTCCAGGTCGCATTGCGCGAAATACGGGAGGGGCGAAGGCAGACAAGGTCTGGAAGACCTCCAGGCAGGCCAGTAAGGGCAACGACGGACAAGGTAGAGAGGGCATTTGTCCTGAGACAGAAGGGCAAATCCTGGACGATCGTTGCGAAGCATGTCGGTCTTCAGATACCGACAATACGACGTGCCGTTGCCGTTTACAGGGGTTCTGGCAGCAGCGATCAAAAAGGATGAGCGATCAAAATCCTCCGGTGTCCTATCGAAAAGGGCAGTGCTCTTTGATGATCACAAAGCAAAGATTGTTGCCAATGCCTGACTTGTCCATTAGGATATTCCAACTTCCCGTTATCAGGCCTTTTCAATTTGATGAATGTGTGTCTACTGTAAACCCGTAATAGTAATATTGTGGTTCCCATAAAGTAGAAGTTTGCACTGTACCTTGGTTGAGGTTATTCTGTTCTAAGGTATGTGTAGACGTGAGCGCATTAGAAGCGAATGGACTCCAAGGTATCTGTTCACTTGCAACAATCTCTGTCAATTCGTTCGTGGGAGATGTGAACTTTGCCGTACTCCCGCCGCCTACACCCAAGATCGTACCGCTGACTGATGACCAGTATCCGGCCAAACCATACTGTGGCGTCACCGTCACTGACCAGCTATTAGTTCCAGAGTTCGTGGTGATACTAAGTATAGCACTGAGTTCACCTGCACTTAGATAAACAGAAATTGATATTTGAATGGCGGTTGAGAGCGAGTACTGAGGAACGCTAACAGTAGTGTGAGGATATGACTGTGTTGTACTGTCTACCTGCCAGATCCCAAAGTTGGTGAAATATGACTTATAGCAAAATGGACAGTATCCGTACACCGTGTAATCTCTGTTCGAGAACACGATCTGATAAACGTCTGTGTCACCATTGTTTCCTATGAATCCGTTGGTGTTCATCTGGACGCTCCATGAATTACCGCCACCACCCGTATCGGATTCTCCGGAAAACTGAGAGAAACTCACATACTCTGATGCGTAGGATAACTGGCCGTTTCCACCATACGCGCCTTCAATCCCATAGAAATTGCCTTCCATTGGTGTAGGAGAGTTGGCTACTGCTCCTGTGTAGTTAGTAGCGTTTACAGGCGTCCAAGCACTATCGTTCGTGCTCTCATAAGCTCCGAGACCTTTAGGTAGAGGTGGCAAGCCCTTTGGAAGAATTGCATTTGAAGACAGACCATTGCGAGCGGAAACATATGGGGCAGCATCAGACAAATGGTGCGGTGTTGCCGAAGTGTTAGGTGTATTGCTCCCATAAGCTATTGCGCCAGATCCAGCGAACAGCATTGCTATACATACCACGAAGACGAATATCAAAACCTTGTTTTCAGATCGATTTCCCCACAAACTTGCTCAACCCCTGGTACTTAACAATGAAGTAATATAAGTAAAATGATATAGCACTCATAGAGGGCTATGAAGGAGGAACAGTAAGGATACACGGTCTGGAAGAATTTACAGAATGATCGGTACACTTTCTTGTTTGATAGTATGAAGAGGATGAGCACGCGAAGAAAGGCGATATTAACTGGTGTATTAATTGGGACAGTCCTGGCAGTAATATTTCTTGTGCCATTTGTACCAGCGACGGTGCCTGGTGGTGTCGCCACGCAAAATGGGCCAGCTCTAGTTCATTATCAAACTTCGATCGGCTACAAGCTGTTTGGGATCGGAATCAGTTACTGGGAAGGCAAGTTTTACTGGGGCAGTCTTCCACCAATTCCTTAGTCGCCTAATCTTCGTTCTAAATAACCCGCTAACGGCTGAAATCGGTAACGCCTGACATACTGGCCCGTCCCGATTCTAAGCCGGAATAGCGGATTAAAGCAAGGTTTTCAGCCAAACACACAATAGACCTGAGCAGCGGCGGTCATTTTCAACAGACCGACCAGTTACGAATGCCCCCTTGGTGTATAATACATAATAAGGGACAGGGGACAGATGGAGGAGAGTTGGGTCAGCAGGGAATATGGGAAACGGTTGAGAAAGAGAATTTGGACACACATCTGTGAGAATGTGAACTAACAATTGCCCGGGATGGCGAACTCTCATGAAGTATCGACCAGCAGCAGGTTGATTGTGACAGATACTGGATCAGCGAGTCCGCCGAGTGTTGCGATAAAACGCACGATATGAGTTCCGGTACTGCTTGCGTGCGGGGGAAGGTAGAGGTAAAGTTGGCTATTATCGCCTGAAGCGGTCGAAATACCAAAACTGCTGTAGCCTGCAGTGTTGACAGTGTCATTCAGCCTGTAACTGGCGGTGATGTTGAAGTTGCCATATGCAGACAGATCACCAACAGCTGTTATGCGCAGTCCCGATACTGGGGTTGCGTTGTATATGAAGAGAGGATAAGCAATCATCAAGAATCCCTTCACGTAACTGTTGCTGTAGTTGCCGTAGTCGGACAGTGTGAGAGAAAGGGAGGTAACGTGCAGTTTCTTTGTTATGTTTCCAAAGACTTCTATGGTGAAAAGCACATAAACAGCTCCGTTTGGCCCACAAGCAGAATTCAAGAATGGATAGACATATTTCACCTGGATTGTCAGGTTAGATGTCACGTTCCTGTATGTGAATTGGGTAGTCGCATTGTAGTTGTATTCGGTACCATTTTGGCCATCAAATTGCACGAATGGCTCTTTGAGTGTTTCATTGGCGACGGTGTTGTCAGACGTTACATATGGAAGCGTCTTGTGTTGCTGCAAATATCGCTCATAGCTGAACGAGGCAACCCCTGCGACTACAAGTATTACCACGATGATGACGATTTTCAACCGCTTGAGCATTTCCCACCGCCTACTCAGCTACAAAAGTAACTTCGCTTCTATTAGTAGATTGACATCCGCATGGACCAATTGCGTTGACTTCACGAGATCATGCGTTCAATTCAGGGAATAATTCTATAACTGGAAGACATATCTCCCGCATTCTTCAGATCGCCAATTCACGTTGCTCGAATCGATGCACACTCGACAGCTCCCGGATACGAGACGACAAAGTGAAATGCAACAGTGTATGCCGAGAGCAAGTCAAATGCAATTTGCGTGATTGCATTGCATTTGGACAGGAACAGGTTCATATTCTTGGAAGATCCGGCTGAACGTTCGCATCGATTTTTTGCATGCCATGGTGGTGAGAAATTTTTACTACGTGAAACTTATTTATACGATACGTGTTATGTAGGAGGCATAGCTGTGGAGGAATGCCACATGATAGTCCTGTCAGCGCATGCTATGGCTGTTTTCAATGGTGCCTTCAAACTGAATCTTAAATACAAGTGTCGGGATCGATCTGTTCCCACCGCCCTGAGGTACTTCCATGAATAAACCGACCCCTTCTCATACTCCTACTCTAGTGCCGTGTTTCAATAAGTGAGTTCTGTGTTCTGAATTTCCAGATTACCCTCTTCCTTGCAGTTCTCCTGTCTCTCTTCCTTTTCTCCCTGTTATCGAGCATCTCCTTTCTGTGAGCGTTCTTGTACCTGATTGCACCCTGGAGCGCCTCACTGATTTCTGGCCATGACCTGTAGTCCGTATCCTTCAATGCCAGGCGCTGAATATCCCCTATGTGACATTCAACCGGATTGAGCCATGACGCGTTTGTCGGTATGGGTGCGAAGGAGACGCTGTTCTTCCTCGCCCATTTCACTATGTCCTCCGTTTCATGGGCTGACAGATTGTCCACAGATGTAAAACCGCCTGTCTGCTCTTTCCATACACTACATTGTCTTACCTCCCTAAATCGGTTTGCACTCTGAGATATGACTGCAGACAGTTCCCCCGGCCAGGTTCTCCCGCAACCACGGATAACCGCTCTGGGCGGACACTGACAAACAGACGGTGAGCTGGCCGGCCGTATTCATTATGTAAAGTTCAGGACTCACGACAACCTAAACGGTCGGGAACTGTCTGCATATGTCATTCAGCCTGCGAACCATCCAGGCTCTCCATCTTCCTGCCCGTGAGAGCCTCATCCTCCCATTTCCAGTGCTCGCCTGTTTTGAGCATGTGGTACATCATGCGCAGCAGCTTCTTTGCAGTGAGCACATGTGCATACTTGCCCGAGCCCGTTCGCTCCACTTCCTTCCTGTAGTATTCCCTGATTGGTTTGTTCATCTTCATTGTTGTGTCAACTGCAACCGTGAGTGCCCATCGTGCAAGCGATGGGCCGTCCTTCGACATCCTCCCCCTCCTCCTTATGCTCGAGCTGTCCCTTGTCTCCGGTATAATGCCGAAATAGCTTGCAAGATGATCGAAGGAGGGGAAGCGGTTTGCATCGCCTATGTATGAGGACAGCAGGGATGCAAGATAGAAGTCTATGCCTGGTACTGTCATGAGCAATCGCACATCATTGCTCTCACTGGCAATTGCCTTTATCCTTACCTGGAGAGGCTCAGTCTGCCTCTCCAGGAATTCAAGCCTGTCCATCATCGTCTTGAGCACCAGATCCCTGTCATCACCGAATTTGAGTGAGAGGGTGGCCTTCCTCCTTGCAGATGAGAAGTTGTCCGTCGTGTTGGGCAGCTGCTTCTCTATCCCCTCCCTCTTGAGATATGACAGTATTGTGCTCTTCAGAGAACCAATCTCCTGTCCCAGTTTCACCCTCTGTATGAGCAGGTCGCGTGCAATCTGCTCGTTGCGCTCGAGCAGATGTGCTTCCGGAAGCATGTTGACGAGATGGAGTTTTGCTATCTTTGCGCTGTCCACCCTGTCATTCTTCTTCTTGGACTTCGCTATCCAGGAAAGTTCCTTGGGACTCGCGACTGTTATGTCACTGTATCCCAGCGACCTCAGTCTCCTGTTCACATCGTATGCACTGCCTGATGCCTCAAAAGCAATCCTCGCATTCATCGGCACCTTCGATGCAAAACCGTCGTATCCGTTCTCATCCATGGAGAACGAGAATGTTTCCTTCACTTCGCCAGACTGTGAGAGCAGCGTGACAGTGCTTTCATTCTCGCCCACATCTATACCTGCAACTTCCACTCCGTTCATGTTCAACCTGTGCCCGAAATTCTCCTTCCCTCTCTTCCTCGTTTTCATCACCTCTCCGATTGCGGCTCCGAGCGGACACGGAGCCGCCGGAAAGAGCAGACCAGAGCACAGGTCTTACGAGGCAGTCATTATTATGTGCATGCTCTGCTCCGCCGGGTAGTGCCGGCGAAGCTCCCTGAAGAATGAGAGTATGTTCTTCGCCGTCTTCCTCTTCCTGAGCCTTCCGAATAATGTGCCATGGTAGTAGTTGAATGCAAGCAGCAGCTGCCCTGTGCCTTTCCTGCTGTATGTTGCAGGAACCCTGTCGGGGTGGCCGCTGATTTGCCAGTGGCCACCGCCCGCCGGCCTGAGCTGCAGCGGCCCTGCTTCATCGAATGATATGACAACAGGAGGATTGTGCTTCCTGCGTGTGAGCCTGTCTATGCGTCTTTTCTTCTTCTCAAAATCAGGGTCATCGCTTTCCTTCCATGTCTTGACGGCCTGATAGGTGAGCTCCTCGTCCTTCAGTATCTTCTGGAGGTCGGATACACTGATATCAGCCACAATCCCATTCTCGATTATGGCGTCCCTGAGCTTCC
>JAJYOM010000088.1 GCA_021796175.1 Thermoplasmata archaeon | reverse complement strand
ATGAAGAGCTTGAGGCACTGAGAAGAAGACGACTCGCTGAACTCCAGATGCAGCTTGAGAACGAGCAGCAGTCTGCTGATGCCAAGAGGAGAAGTGCAGAGGCTCAGGCGCAGAGACAGGCAGTGCTCAGGACAATCCTTACTCCCGAGGCAAGGGAAAGGCTCGCAGCGCTCAGAATGGCAAGACCTGAGCTTGTTGCGGATGTGGAGCAGCAGCTGATGCTCCTCGCCCAGCAGGGAAGGATAAACAGGCAGATCGATGACAATACGCTGAAAGATCTGCTTTCAAGAATCATACCGAAGAAGAGAGAGATAACAATCGAGAGAAAGTGATGGTGCAATTATGGCCAGAAACAAGCCACTCGCAAGGAAAATCAGACTTCTGAAGGCAGGCAGGATCAACGCACGTGTCCCCCACTGGGTAATGATGAAGACAAACAGGAACGTGACCAGACAGCCCAAGCGAAGGACCTGGAACCGCGGAAGGGCGAAGAGGTGATTTGAACGGCTGATGAGGAAAGCACCAGGGAAACCGTTTTCAACATAAACATCAGAAGGGCCAAGGATGTGCCTATAACGCGCAGGGCAGGCACTGCAATTTCGGAGATAAAGAGATACATTGTCAGGCACATGAAAACCGACCCCGGGAATGTATGGATTGACAGGCATGTCAATGAATACATCTGGCGGAGAGGTGCAAGGACGCCACCCACCATGGTAACGGTCAAAGCGGTGAAGTTCGAAGACGGTCTGGTAGAGGTTTCATTTCCTGACGAAGAATGAGGAGTCGTACGGATGATTGCTTTTGCTGATTTTGGCGGAAGCAGCTTCCTCGGCATATATGCAACGGCTTCGGATGCTCTCGCGCTTCTGCCAGGTATGTCCACACGGCAGTTCACCGAAAAGGTCGAAAGATCGCTCCAGGTGGCAGTGGTGCAAACGACCATAGCTGGCACCAATCTCGTGGGTGCGATGGTGGCTATGAACACCAGAGGCATAGTGGCCAGCAGGTTCACGACAGAGGAGGAGAGGGGAAGACTGTCTAAGGGCTCCAGTTTCCTTGCTCTCAGCGACAAGTTCAATGCTGCCGGCAACAACATAGTCGTAAACGACAGGGGTGCTGTTGTCAACCCGGACATGACGAACAAGTCGCTCAGACAGATTTCAGATGTCCTGGGTGTTGAGGCTGTCAAGGGGACGGTTGCCGGGCTAAAGACAGTTGGCTCCGCATGCATTGCGAACAACAACGGTGCGCTTTGCCATCCCGAGATCACTGATGCGGAAATCAAGCTTATCGAGGATGTGCTGAAGGTGAAGGCGAAGATAGGGACTGTGAGCTACGGCGTGCCTCTGGTAGGAGCATGTCTACTCTCCAATTCGAAGGGTGCGCTGACAGGCAGCAGCACCACGCCCATAGAGATAGGCAGGATAGAGGATGCGCTCGGTGTCTAGAGTCTCTGCGAAACAGGCTTGCTCTCGAGGGATGCATAAAGTCCCAGCGCGACAAGAACAGATGCCGGAAGTATGAGCAGGTACATCTCAAGATGTCCTATATTGCTTGAGAGTATGAATGACAGGGCATATACAACCAGGCCGATGACCATTGCACCAAGGGTCATTCCCCTGAATCTGAAAAGCAGCTTGCTTTTCGGCTGAATTGCGGCTGCCGCCGACGCGGTGAATTTTGCTGACGACGGTGAGGTGACCGGCACCACGCTAGGCTGACTGTTCCGCGTCGCCGCCTGGGCTGTCTGTGACCGCGAAGCCTGGGCCGAAACAGGCTGAGGCGCAGATGCCCTTACTGCAACAGGATATGAAACAGCTGCAGAAGCAGCTTCGGCAGGCTCCTGTCTGTCCTTCGGCTGGCCAAGTAATCTGGATATGACGTCAAGCTCCTTTTCAGCATCCGAGAGCTGTTTTTCCAGCTCCTTGATCCTTGTCTGCGTATCAGGTCCGGAATCTACGGGCTCACTTTCAGCGTGTTCTTCAACATCAGTTCCTGCACCGGAAAAACCGTTCTGCGGCTTGATCTTCCTTCCGTCGGCAGATCGGGCTCCGCCTGGAGATTTGCCGCGGCTGCTGCCATTTTTCTTCCGGCCGGCAGACTGTTTTGCCTGGCCATTCTTAGCCGAGTCCGGACTCGCTGACTCCTGCCTGTCACTTACAGTCGCTGATGAAAGCGTCCCGACCTGTGTGACAGGTGAATCCGCCTCCTCGAATTCGTATCCGCAGAAGTCGCATGATTTGGATCCCGTCTTGAGGCTGAACCCGCATGCAGGGCAGTTAATCGTATTCCCTTTTGCCACCTTATTCCCTTTGAAAGCATATGGTTTCCGTATGTTAAGCTTTTCATACGGCTATCGCAAACCGATAACATTTATATGCCCGGATGTGCCAGTACATCCACGGTTCCGCGGCGATAATGGAGCCAGAGGTCGGCATGTGAATGAAACTCACGGATGTGATGAGCACTGATTTCCAGACTGTGGATGAAGATGCAAGCGTATTTGATGCCGTCAAGAAGATGGTCGACAGCAAGACATTTGGCCTTATAGTCGTCAATGCGCAGGGCAAACCGGTGGGTCTTCTCAGCGAAAGGAGCCTGATAAAAAGGTTCATACTAAGGAACAGGAAACCGGATGAGGTGCCGGTCAGGAAGGTAATGAGGAGACCCCTCCCGGCGGTGCCGCGGGGCCTGTCCATTCCCAAGGTGGCCGAGTACCTCGTAACAAACGGGCTGGAAAGGACCACCGTGACTGACGGCGACAGCGTTGTTGGATATGTGACGCTTACCGACCTGTCCAGGTACCTCTCTAGGGAGAGGATTTGGGATGTGCTGGTTTCACACAGAACACTTGATTTCACCTACTTCTGTCCGAAATGCGCAACTGGTGTGCTGGCGCCTGTTTACGGGGATAAGGGCGAGATCAGGGTTTATGCCTGCAACAACCCTGTCTGTGAATATACTGAGTGACGGCCCGGCCGCCGACAGCGTCAGAGAATCGCCCGCAGCCTTGAAGTGAATTCGGTAAGCGGGTATATTCCCGCTTCCGCTTCGCCAGCCCGTAAGTCAGATACTGGTAAACAGGAGCCGGGCAGCTTCAGGTCAGGAGAAAGCTCTGAAAGGGCCAGTGAAAGGAACGGCCTGTTCATTATATCCGGATCCGGTACCCTGAGCCCCTGTTCGTCTACCGTCTGTCTTCCAAAGAGGAGGATGTCGATGTCTATTGTTCTGGGCGCGTACCTGTCTTCAGTCCTCTGCCTGCCCAGGGATAATTCCACCACTCTCAGCACATCGTACTTCAGCGTCCGGGCATCCAGCAGCGTTTCCGCCTTCAGAACACAGTTGTAGTAGTCCGGCTGCTGCTTGACACCCAGGGGTTCAGTCTGGTAAACCGTGGAGATTGACAGTACATCGATCTTCTTCTTCAGTTCCACGACTGCCCTGCTGATGTTGACCTCAGGATCTATGTTTGAGCCGAGTGAAAGGTAAACTTCAGTCATGTTGCCCAGTCTTTTCCTTTGTGAGCTCAATTCCGACACTGTCTGCAAACCTCAACGCGCCGGGTTTTTCAACCATTACTCTGACCCTGGAAATCCGTTCATGCGAAAGGCATATATCGGCGACGGCGGAAGCCAGTGATTCAACCAGAAGGAATGACGACTTCTCGACTGCTGCGATGATCTCCTTATTAACCACCTTGTAATCCACTGTATCGCGGACATTGTCAGTCCTGACAGCTTCTGCAACGTCAGCCCACATTTCGACATTCACTACCACGTCCTGCTTCTGTGTTCTTTCCTGTTCATTGATACCGACGATGCACCGTAAACGCAGATTCCTGATCGCAATTCTACCTATCATGCTCTTCTCGCTGCTCCAGCCAAAGCACCCAGTGTCCCAAAATCGGACAAGACGATTCCAGCAACATTAACTTATTCAATAAACCTTTCGAGATGAGGTCGCGGGCACCAGAATGCATCCCCGGTTACACTCCTGCAGCATCTCGCTGCACTGAGGAGGGACCTGTTCACCTGTTGTCGCCGAATATATGGTGGAGAAGGTGCTGTCCACCGTCGACGAATATTGTCTGCCCCGTGACAAAATCGGAGGACAGGAGGAATGAAACTGCTTCGGCCACATCGGAAACAGTTCCGTTTGTTTTCATGGGCACTATCCTGGCGACCCTCTGCAGATAGGATGCACCCTTTCCCTCGGGCGGCAGGATCAGTCCGGGGGCAACAGCGTTCACCCGGACTTTTGGAGCAAACCTGAGTGCCAGATTCTCTGTTATGTCGGAAAGTATCCTCTTGCTGATATAATAGGGAAAATTTGAGAAGTCATAGCCTGTCACTCTTGTGTCCAGCAGGTTCACTATTGCACCGGCCTCCACGGCCGAGTAGAAAACATTTGACAGCCAGAGAGGGCTCCATGAGTTTACAACCACTGTTCTGTCAAGCTCGTTCCCGTCCGCGGAAAGTATGTCGCCGGAGGGAAAGACGGACGCGCTGTTCACAAGGAAATCCAGCTTTCCTGCCTTCCCTGAAGCATCAGAAACAAGTTTCTCGCACTCTGCCTTACTGCTCAGGTCCGCCGGCAGCACACGTGCCCTTCTTCCCATGGAGCGCACTTCTTCAGCTAGATTCACTGCTTCCCTTTCGGAAGATTTGTAGTGGATTACAATGTGGCAGCCCTGCTGGGCCAGCTGAAGGACTATGCCTCTGCCGACTCGCCTTGCGGCGCCTGTGACCAGGACTGTCTTGTCTTTCAGCGGGGGCATGGCAGAGGCAAGGGAATTGCAGAATAAATACCTAACACCGGACGTGCTCAAACAGGAGCGGAAATTCACCTGGATAGCATATAACTAAATTCAAATATAATACCAACATCAATAAATTGAGGCATTACAAAGATGAGAAGCGCTTCTTCACAGAAGAAAATTGAACAGGCAATAAGGACAATACTGAAGGAGATCGGCGTGGAGGAGGGCACAGAGGTCTACAGGAACACACCGAAAAGAGTGTCAGGCATGTATGCAGAGATCTTCGCCGGAATGACACGGGAGAATGAACCCGGGATTACTTCGTTCAAGAATCCCGGCTACAGGGACATACTTGCCATACGTGATATGCCGTTCTACTCCATGTGCGAGCATCATCTTCTTCCAATTTTCGGTTCTGTTTCAATAGCATACATACCGGGTGAACGTATCGTTGGCCTGTCGAAGATACCGCGAACTGTAAAGTATTTCGCCTCAAGACCTCAGGTGCAGGAGAAACTGACGAGCCAGATCGCAGACTTCCTCTATGAAAGGCTTGGAGCGAAAGGAGTTATGGTTACAATCAAGGCCAGGCATATGTGCATGGAGATGCGCGGTGCTAAGGCGTTCAGGTCAGAGACGATTTCAAGTGCGATAAGGGGAAACTTTGAAACGCATCCCGGGACAAAAGAAGAGGCGCTCAGGCTTCTGTCTAGCTGAGAATTCATTTTAACCGATTCAGGGATGTTATTATACCAACTGCCGTATTCGGCTTGCATGACCTGGCACAGGATTGCAGGTGTTTCAGAACTGCCTGAAAGCGGGCTGTTCAGGGCTGAAGCAGATGGAAAGGGCATACTGCTTGTAAAAACAGGCGGAAAACTGTTTGCAACGCAGCTCAGATGTGCTCATGAAGATGATGATCTTTCAACAGGTACGCTTGAAGACGGCAAGATCGTGTGCGGATTCCACTTTGCCTCCTATGACCCGAACAGCGGGAAACTCGTGACACCCCCACAGGACGGAGGAGATGCGGGTTCACTGAAAACTTATAGTGTGAAAGCTGAAAATGACGATGTACTGGTAGACATATGACAGACATACTGGTCTTTGCCAAGCAGATACCGAATGTGAACAGGATTGAATTCGATCCTGTGACAATGAGGATAAAGAGGGAGAATGTTGAGCTCAACCTGAACTCTTTCGACAGAAAGGCAATAGAGGAAGCACTGAGGATACGGGAAAAGAAAGGCGGGCGTGTAAGCGTGGCTACTATGGGTCCCCCTTCCGCAGCCGATATTCTGAAGGAAGCACTTCGCATGGGCGTGGACCACTGCTACCTGATTACAGATCGTGCTTATGCTGGCGCAGACACGCTGGTGACTTCCAGAATACTTGCGAAATTTGCATCGACCGTTCACACCGATCTCATACTTATGGGCAAATACTCACTCGATGGTGAAACTTCCCAGGTCCCGCCCGAAGTAGCTCAGCTCCTTGGTATAAGACTCAGAACTTCGGTTTCACGAATTGATATTGGAGATGACGGAATTGTGGTTGAAGTCGAGAGTGAGGAGGGTCTGGCAGAATACAGGGAGATGCTTCCCGCCCTTTTCTCGGTAAGTGAAAAGATAAACAAACCAAGGGCGCCCTTGAAAGAGGAAATGGATTTCGAACAGAAAATAACCAGGCTGGATGAGAAGAGTCTTGCGGCAGGCGTAACAGGGGCAGATTCTCTGTTA
>JAJYOM010000006.1 GCA_021796175.1 Thermoplasmata archaeon | reverse complement strand
AGCCCTCGTCATACCTCGACATAAGGGGGAAACAGGCACGCTGATTCTCACCAACAAGCGTATTGTTCTGGAAACTATGAGGGAACAGAAGATGGGCTTTCTGAAGAAACAGAATATGAGCGTAGTAATAAATCAAGTTCCTATAGCGAATATGGTTGATGTTGGAGTGAAACCAAAACTGCTTGGAAAGAGCAGAATATTCTGGGTAAGCTACGTTGGCGGTCATGTGGAATATACAGTTGAAGACCCTGCCAAGTGGCAGTCACATCTGCTGCAGGCAAAGACAGGTGCCGCAGGTATGAGTTCACCAAGGAGCTTAGTCGTCAATGTATCCGGAGGGGGACAGCAGGTAGCACAGACTCATACAATAGAAAGACAGGTGGTGAAAGTCAGGTGCAGGTACTGCGGTTCTCTGTATGATGAGATCGCTGGCAAATGCCCGAGCTGCGGTGCCAAGGGGTAGTTCTGCAATAAGATTTCTGTCCTTACTCTATTGCGGGGACCATCATTGCTACGGCGCTGAAGCATTTTTCGGGTGCGGACCACCTCCTGTTTGCACAGAAATTCTTTAATCGGTGTTACTCTTCAGCAAAATGAGAACTGAGGCATTGCGGTTGCCTCCTTCAGGTGCTGACAAATGGTGACAAAATGACCAAGATACTGGTTGCGGTCTCATGGCCGTACGCAAACGGGCCAATACATGTCGGGCAGGTGTCGGGTTCCTATCTGCCCCCGGATATTTTTGCAAGGTACCACAGGATGAAAGGTGACAGCGTACTGATGGTTTCCGGGAGTGATCAGCATGGAACTTCGGTCACGATAAAAGCGGAGAGAGAGCACAGCACGCCTGAGCGGGTGGCTGAGAAATATCACAGCATTAACCTCAAGTCGCTGGAATGGCTGGGCATAAGCTTCGATCTGTTCACAAAAACACACACTGAGAACCATTTCAGGGTTGCCAGGGATTTCTTTACCACACTGCTTGCAAACGGTTACATTTACAGCAGGGAGACCAGCGAATATTACTGCTCCACAGACAGGCGTTTCCTGGCCGATACCTACGTTGTCGGTATTTGCCCGAAATGCGGCAACAAGGAGTCGAAGGGGAATCAGTGCGATGTGTGCGGCACTACATTCGAGGCAGGTGAACTGATCGATGCAAGATGCGTATTGTGCGGGAACCCGACAGTGCTGAAGGAAACGGTCAACCTGTTCTATTCTCTCTCAAAGCAGCAGGATAAGCTCTCTGTCTATCTGTCCGGAAAGGGAAGCTGGAAGCCTAATGTTATTGATTTTTCGAGAAACTGGCTTTCCGCAGGACTTACAGACAGGGCTGCGACCAGAGATTTAGACTGGGGAATACCGGTCCCGTACCCCGGGATGGAGAAGAAGGTAATCTATGTCTGGTTCGAGGCGGTCATCGGCTACATTTCCGCCTCGGTTGAATGGGCTGCAGGGAAAGGGAATCCGGAGGAGTGGAAGGAATACTGGCAGAAGGCGGATGCAAAGCACTACTACTTCATGGGGAAGGACAATGTGCCCTTCCACACCATAATATGGCCATCCATGCTCATGGCGCATGGCGGACTGGAGCTTCCATATCATGTGAGCGCAACCGAGTGGGTGACACCCGCGGACGGCAGAAAATTCTCAAAGAGCAGGGGTGGTGCACCAACAATTGATACGCTGATGAAGGATTTCTCACCGGAACAGGTGCGCTACTACCTTACAGCCATAATGCCGGAGGGGAGAGACAGCGAGTTCAGCATGGAGTCATTCGAAACAAAAGTCAACAACGAACTCGTCGCCACGCTCGGTAACTACTATCACAGGGTACTTTCCTTCGCCTACAGGAATTTCGGCTCTCTGCATGGTCCTGTCTCCGAAGACGCAGCGGCACTTCTTGAAGAGGTTTCAAAGGCCGCCATCGAGGAGGAGGGGTTAATAGAAGGGTGTGAATTCAAGAAGGCGCTCAAGATAGTCATGGACACTGCACAGAAAGGCAACCAGTATCTCGACAGGTGCGCGCCCTGGTTCTCACTCAGGAGCGACAGGGTGAAATGCATGAGGGACCTGTACTCTAACCTTGAGCTCATCAGGCATATAGCGATCATGTCCCATCCGTTCCTTCCTTTCTCATCAGCTAAAGTACTTTCATACCTCGGTATAGAGAGCAACGGACCACTGAAATGGTCGGAGCTCTCCAACAGGCCCGGAACATTTGCATTGAAAGAACCATCTCCAGTATTCAGCAAGATAGAGCTGAAGGAGGAAGATGAGGATAGCGGCATACAACTTGATCTTCGAGTTGGCCAGATAAAATCAGTCAGGAAACATCCGGCTGCAGACAAGCTCTACCTGATGGAGGTGGACATCGGGGAGAGAAGGCAGATAGTAGCCGGGTTGAAGGAATACTACACAGAGGAACAGCTGGAAGGGAAGAGGGTCGTTGTCGTGTCAAATCTCGCGACTGCAAAACTTCGCGGATATGAATCGCAGGGCATGATGCTTGCTGCGGAGAAGGACGGCAGGGTCAGACTCCTGTCGCCACCGGAAGGCACACCGGTGGGAAGGCTGGACAATTGTTCTCCCTCCAGGACAATCACAATAGATGAGTTCAGGACTGTCAATATCCGGATTGGTGCAACGGACGGCAGGGAAACATCCCTGAGCACGGACGGAATGAAGGATTGGAGCGAGGTCGCGGTTCTTGTTGAAAAGAAAGGGCTGAGGCAGCTTACGGCGGGAGGGAAACCCGTCGGAGTTGATGGCGGCCCTATAGGTGTGGGTGCAAAAGTGAGATGAAGGTAGATCTGCACAACCACACTGTCCACAGCCCGGATTCGAGTACCACCGTTCGCGATGCTATAGATTTTGCCCTCAGGTCAGGCCTTGACGGAATTGCAATAACTGACCACAATTCAGTGGCCGGTTCACTCGATGGTCTGAAAGAGGCATCAGGGAGACTGGTCATAGTCACCGGCATGGAGATTTCAACACTGCAGGGCCATCTGCTCTGCTTTGGGCTTAAGGAAGATGTCGCGAAGGGCATGACAATGGGGGAGACAATAGAGCATGTGATTTCCAAAGGAGGGATCGCAGTGCCTTCACATCCCTTCAGGATGGGGACTGGTGCGGGCAGGTCTGTGCTTCAGACTGTAAAAGTCCCGGCTTTAGAAACAGTAAATGGCAGGAATTTGAACTCTAATAACAGGAAGGCAGAGTCATTCGCCAAGAATGCCGGTATCGGCTCAACGGGCGGCAGCGACTCTCACAGCCCGTCAGAGGTAGGGCGTGCATATACTGTGATAGAAGGCGATGGCCTGTCCGCGGCTGACGTCATTGATAGTATAGCGAGGGGCAGAACTAAAGGGTATGGCAGCGGGCAGGGAATAGGAGGAGGCGCAAAGACACTTTTCAAGATTGTCACCGAGTATTTCCAGAGGGGAAGAAGACATATCTGAGGCTGTAAGATGAGACTGCTGGAACAGAACCCCAGGTCGGGGGAGATCAAAGTGCTCGTAACCAACCCGGACGATCTCTGGCACCTTTACAACATTATACTCCCCGGAGACATCGTCAGGGCCAGTACGTACAGGAGGGAGGAGGCGCGGGAGGACGCTATAAGGGCGGAGAGGGAGAAGAAAGTGCGTATTTTCCTTTCCCTCTCTGTTGAGCGATGCGAATTCATGGACTTCCAGAATGCCCTCAGGATCATGGGCAGGATAGTGGAGGCACCCTTTGACATGGGCTCACATCATACGCTGAACATAACTGAAGGCTCGGACCTGGTGATACACAAGGAGGTATGGCCGGGCCATGTAATGCAGAGGCTCAGGGATGCCGTAGAAGGAAAGGGAAACGCGCAGATAATAGCGGTTGCAATAGAATACGGCGAGGCAACAGTGGCACTCCTCAGGAGTTACAGCGTGGAAGAGGTTGCGACCATACATTCAACCTCGATGAAGGAAAATCCGGGGAAGAGGGAGAAATCGGATCTCTACTCGCAGGTTGTTGCGCAGGTGAAAGCAATGCAGCAGCTGCCAATCATTGTTGTTGGACCAGGGTTCATGAAGGATGATTTCGTCAGGGAGGCCAAGTCAATCGATCCCTCCCTTTTCGGCAACGCGCAGTTGATACATACAGGTCAGGGCGGGATGGCCGGAATCAGGGAAGCGATGTCCAGGCCGGAAAATGCAAAACTGCTCGAAAATGTCAGGATGGCTGAGGAAGCGCGTGTCGTCGAGGAACTGAAGGCACTGATTGCAACCAATGGCCCCTGCACCTATGGAAGGAAAGAGGTCTCGGACGCCGTGGATGCCGGTGCCGTTGAAAAGCTGATTATTTCAGACACGCTGCTGCGGGACGGCTCCGTGAACGACATGATGAAGAGTGCCGAGGAGAAGAAGGCAACTGTTTTCATTGTCACGTCAAGATGGGATCCGGGAAAGCAGATAGAGTCTCTCGGCGGTGTGGCGGCAGTGCTCCGCTACAGGCTCTCTCAGTGAAACACCCGTGTCCGTGCATATTCGAAAAAAATAAGCCTCTCGGCCCAGAGTGACTGGTCGAACCCCAGCGGGCTGAAATCGTCGCTGATATTTCCAAACAGCACATATCCTTCAGGAAGTTCCGTAAGGAGTTCCTTCTTCCTGAGCACCAGCGGCGTGATGACTTTATGCTCCCGGTTGTGAAGGAAGATGTTCATTCCCCTGTCGGACACAAACTTCAGACCGAAATCGCTCAGGACACGTTTCGCCCTCTCGTTGAGCTCGAAAGCATACCAGGAAGTGGGGATCAGTCCACCGGACTTTCCGAAGTAGTTGAAGCTCTCAGTCCCTATATCCTCATAGTCCACTTCATTCCACTCCGGTTCGTCCGCCCCTGTCTTTGAAACCCACAGTGACGCCCTGAACCTTTCCGTGTATCCGACCTTAAGCGTCAATCCAATGGATGCCTCGTTCACCTCGTTTATCACGAGCCTGTAAATGTTTGCATCGGGCAGATTCACCATGAAATCCGAAATGATCCTGCCGACACCCTTCCTCCTCGCGCTGCCCCTGACTCTCAGGCCGTTGAGCCACAGGGAACCGTCAGGAGCTTTTTCCTTGTGTGCCATGCCAAGTATCTCTCTTCCGTCTGTCGCGACATAAGTTCCCTTTTCCCCTATCCATTCTTCGATTACGTCAGGTATGTAGTCGTCTCTGTCGTCGTTTATCAGCATCTCCCTCAGTTCAGGCACATCCGACTGGCTCGCCAGACGCATGTACGGGCTGCCGCTCATCTGCTGTCACCGAAGTACCTGAACTTCACACCTGCCCTAAGCATATCCATGGATGCGGAATAGCCTGCATCGGCGTGTCTGATGAGGCCAAGGCCGGGGTCCGCATTCAGCACCCTGCTTATTTTTCCTTCCTGCGCCTCGGTACCGTCTGCCACTATGACAAGGCCCGCATGTATTGAGTTGCCTATGCCTGTTCCTCCTCCGTGATGCACCGAGACCCATGTTGCGCCGGAAATGGCGTTGAGCAGTGCGTTGAGTATCGGCCAGTCCGCTATTGCATCGCTGCCGTCCTTCATCTTCTCAGTCTCCCGGTACGGAGAAGCAACAGAGCCGGTGTCATGATGGTCCCTGCCAATGGCAACCGGAGCTGATACCTCACCATCCCTGACAAGCCTGTTTATCAGCAGCCCCATCTTCTCTCTGTCACCATACTTCATGTAGCATATCCTTGCCGGCAGGCCCTGGAAGTGCACCTTTTCCCCTGCAAGCCTTATCCATTTTTGGAGGTGTGGATCGTCGAATTCTTCCAGTATGGCCCTGTCAATTCTCCTTATGTCCTCTGTTTCTCCGGACAGCGCAACCCACCTGAACGGCCCGGAACCAATTGAGAACAGCGGTCTGATATAGGCCGGGACATACCCCTCTATATCGAAAGCGTTCTTCATTCCGCCTTCCTGAGCCCTTGTCCTGATATCGTTCCCGTAATCGAAGACATTAGAGCCCTTTGACTTGAACCACAGCATTGTGTCTGTTTCAAGGACTATGCTGCGGTAGACTGCCTGCTTATATTCATCAGGATTCTCCTTCCTGAGAACGTCAGCCTCCTCCAGCGAGTAACCTGATGGTATGTACCCCTGCATGAGGTCGTGTGCAGCAGTCTGATCAGTCACTATGTCAGGGACTATCCCGCGTTTAACCATATCCCTGTATACATCGCACGCATTTCCAAGAAGGCCGATCGAGAGCGGTCTGCCCTGCTCAATCGCCTCATCCTTCATCCGCAGCGCCTCATCGAGACTGGCAGCTGTTGTGTCAAGATATCCGTCCTTCAGTCTCTTCTCT
The DNA here is from genome assembly GCA_021796175.1 of Thermoplasmata archaeon. Taxonomy (GTDB): domain Archaea; phylum Thermoplasmatota; class Thermoplasmata; order Sysuiplasmatales; family Sysuiplasmataceae; genus JAJZXY01. Next base: position 18,883 of record JAJYOM010000006.1, on the reverse strand, counting down.
ATCCTCGCCGGATTGACCTCCACAATTATGCCCACTCCCTCGTTCATCGTAATCGCAAGCGGCTGTGCACCGCCCATTTCCCCCAAACCTGATGAGAGCACCCACCTGTGCGCCAGGTTTTCGGAATGGAATGCCTGTGCGGCGATTGCGTGCAGCGTTTCGTACGTTCCCTGAAGAATTCCCTGCGTTCCGATGTAAATCCAGGAACCTGCGGTCATCTGGCCGAACATTGTAAGTCCTTTCGACTCAAGATCCCAGAATATATCATCGGTCGCGAACCTCGGGACTATCTGTGCGTTGACAATGAGTACCCTGGGCATAGCGGCAGAAGTCCTGAAAATACCTACAGGCTTTCCTGACTGTACGAGCAGCGTTTCATCATTTTCCATGCTCTTCAGGCTGCTAACTATTTTTTCAAACGATTCCCAGTTCCTCGCAGCCTTTCCCCTCCCACCATAGACTATTAGATGCTCCGGATCGCCTGCGACCTCCGGATCCAGATTGTTCATAAGCAGACGCAGTGCAGCTTCCTGTCCCCACCCCTTGCAGTTCAGCTCTTTCCCTCTCGGTGCTCTGAGCGGACCATGTTCCATCTGATTACCATGGGATCATTCATCTCTTAATTCTTAGTGTTTTTTGCAGGACCCGCCTGTTTCATGCTGCGCATCTCCAGCGGGCCTGCACAAAGACTTAATAATGAATCCATTTTCTTTTGCCCGGAAAAGAGAAATGGAAAGAACGGCGGAGAGCAGTGCTGTCAAAAGGGCCCTGTGGTTTTACAGGGATGAGATAAAGGACTGCACAGTTTACGGGGAGCTTGGCAGGACGGAACAGAATGAGGAGACCGGCAAATACCTGCTGCAGCTCAGCGAGATGGAAAAGGGACATGCAGTGTTCTGGAAGGGCTTCCTGGCGAAGCTGGGTGCGGGTGAAGTCTCATATCGTTACCCGAGCTACAAGCTGCTTTTCATAAAATTCATAAGGAAGATATTCGGCCTATCGCTCGTCATCCGCATATTCGAGCGAGGTGAAGAGAACGTTATCAGGGAATACAGGGAATTCCTGCAGTCGGGCGGTCTGGAAAAGCATGACTCCGAGCAGCTGCACCGCATAGTTATTGACGAAATCCTCCATGAGGACTACTTCGCAAACCAGCTCGTCGGAATGTCTGGCCGGCTCGAGTCTGTCAGGGATGTCTTCTACGGCATGAGCGACGGTCTGGTAGAAGTGCTCGCCGCTGTGGCCGGACTTGAACCTGTCGTGAAGACACATGTCCTGGTTGCAGCCGGGGGCCTGGTTGTAGGCATTTCCGGTACACTCTCCATGGCAATAGGCGCATACATGTCCACAAAAGCGCACATGGAAATAGAGCAGAGACAGAGCGACCGCGTTGCAAGGGAGATAGACCTTGTGAGCCATGAGGAGAAAGTCGGCAGGCTGAAGGAACTGCTGCATGACATGGGATTCAAGGGCGACTACACGGAGGATGCAGCACGATCAATAGCAAGCGAGGGCAACAACGCAACAGATTTCTTTGTGAGGAACAAACTGGGAAGATCAAGGGAAAGCAGTGAGAATCCCAGAAAGGCCGGCCTCCAGACGGGCCTGTTCTACCTCATAGGCTCTGCCTTCCCAATTTTGCCCTTTGCATTCATAGGCGGCCTGGTTGGCCTTGCCTTTTCAGTAATTGCTGTTGTTCTGGCACAGATGACTGCTGCCACGATAATAGCCATTTCAAGTGACACATCCATATTCCGCAAAGTATCAGAGACTGTCGGCCTGACGATTGGCGCGGCCGCAGCAACTTTCATTATAGGTACCCTGCTGTTCACATTCCTGAAGCTGCCCACAATACCGTAGGTGCATTCCTTTACACGGAGTCGAGTAGTTTCTCCCTTTCCAGGCAACAGGCTTTCCAGTTGCAGAATACCGCATGTTCCTGCCTGCTGCAAAGATGTGGAGTCAGACCGGGATTGAATTGAAAAGTGAGTGCGCTGCCGCGCCTGCTTTTCCAAACTGGAATATCGCCAGGACAGTCCTGAGACAGGAGTGAATCCACCCTTCCGGTTATGTCATCGGCTTAATTCCTGCAGGGGACGCACGGGTTTATCATCGGGCAGGAGCAGCAATTATCTGCGGTACTTCATGTGCCTGCATTGCAGCTTGCCCAGGCTGGTTGTAAGCGGGGATATCGCCCCGAAAGAGAAAGAAGGGAGTAGACTGCAAAAACATGTACAGGGTGGGCAAGACTGCGAGAAGATACATGCAGCATTTTGCAGATATCAGAGAACATAATATTTCCACGCACCAAGTTTCAAAGGATTTTATATTCAATCGCGTATACGTTTTGTTGAGCATAAGAATGAACAGGCGGACCTGCAATGTCTGTTATAAACTGCGCTTCGCGGCACCATTGGACAAATAGGGGGTTCTTTCGGTGGCCGTCACCCCGCTCACTACACCACTTCTGACAATCGGTGTACTGTTCTTCTTTGCCAAGATGACTGGCATACTGCTGAAGCGATTCGGTGTCCCGACGGTTGTGGGCGAGATACTTGGCGGAATGTTGATAGGCCCGTACGCAGTGGGGGGCCTTATCAACAGGCTATTCGGCGCTGGGATAATCACCATAGATTCCACAGTTGAGCTATTTTCCCAGGTTGCAGTCATTCTCATTATCTTTTCTGCGGCGGCCGAAAACGGTTTTTCCGGACTTAGACGGGCAGGACTGTATGCACTTTTGGTCGCGATTGGAGGTGCAGTTCTGCCATTCTTCCTTGGTTTCTATTTCTTTATTGAAATCGGCAGATCCATACCTGTCGCAATTCTGCTCGGTTCCACGATGGCGGCCACCAGTCTTGCTGTTACAGCCCAGTCGCTCAGCCGCCTCGAGGAGCGTTACGGCGAGGAGACAAACCTTATTATCAATGCTGCCGCGATAGACGATGTTGTAAGCATAATATTGCTCGCCGTCGCGCTTACCATAGTATCATCCACAAGCGTTTCTATCAGGCCGATTGACGTGCTCCTGGTCGTGGTTGGGGCAACTGCAACCTGGTTTGCGATGCTCCTCGCTTCGCTCACGATAATACCGCAGCTCATAAAGGCAATTGCCAGGCTCAGGGACGACAGTCTGCTTGAGTCTGCCTCACTCGCGATTGCATTCGCTCTTTCCTCAATCTCCACTATTGCAGGCTTATCAACTGTGGTGGGCGCGTACCTCGCTGGCCTTTCTATGAACAGTTCTCAGGCGAGGGAACACGCCCTTCGCTTCAGCAACATACTCAAGAACTCCCTCGGGCCGCTCTTTTTTGCCGTTATAGGAGCTCAGCTCAATTTCACCAGCTTCCTTAGCCCTTACGTTGTGGCGGGCGTAATTAGTCTCACAGCGATTGCAGTGTTCGGCAAGGCGGCAGGGGCAGGCATCTTTTCACTTCTCAAGTTCCGCAAGCTGGCAGCCGCACTCAGGGTAGGTGTTGCCATGATTCCCAGGGGGGAGGTGGGTCTTGTGATTGCAGGCATTGCACTCCAGCAGAACCTGCTTCCGCAGTCTCTTTATGCCGAGATCATAGGGATGGTAATGGCCACAACAGTCATAGGCCCGATAGGGCTGGAGCGTCTCTACCACGTCGGGAGCAGCGCTAGGTAAGTGTCTAGACGCTTTCCTCCATGCCGGGCATCGGGTAGCGCAGTGAAATCCGCGGGACAACTTCCTTGAATACCTCAATTGTCCTATCCACATCATCCTCCGTATGCATCACAGAGACAGTCCACTGTTCATCCGCTCCGGGCCCTGCCGGTATGACACCCCTGTTCATCATTGACAGATAGTAGTAGTTCCACCTGCCGATATCACCCTCCCTGAATTCCCTCCAGTTGCACGGTTGTTTCGAATTGAATGAAATCGCACCGCTCAGGCCCGCGATCGGAACAGTGGAAGGAATCTCGTACAGATTGAGCATTTCGCTGTAGCTGGTGGCCATTTCTTCAGAAAGTCGCTGCGCCCTGGCCATTGACTGCCTTGTGAGCACCGACCTGAGTGTTGTTACAACCGCACTCATGCTGAGTGGATTGGAATTGAAAGTACCTGCATGCGAAACGCCGCCCGGTCCGACGTTCTCCATTATCTCCCTGCTGCCTGCGATCGCCGACACTGCCACGCCTCCTCCGATCGCCTTGCCAAGAACTTTCATGTCCGGCACTACTCCGAGTGCCTCCTCTGCACCGCCATAGAATTTCCCGCATGTTTTGACTTCGTCGAAAATCAGCAACACGCCGTATTCATCGCAGAGCTTCCTAAGTCTACTGATAAAACCGGGTATTGGAATGATGACACCCATGTTCATAGGATACGGCTCAAGTATGACTGCGGCGACGTCGCCAGCACTGCGTTCCAAAGCATTCCTTACCGAATCGATATCATTGAACTGGGCAATGACAGTGCCAAGCTTCATGAAGTCCGGTATGCCGGGCCCGGCAGGTACTGCGTCGGGAGTGGACAATTGACCTGCAGCGGACGGATCTGGTTTTATGCTGAACAGGAGATCCTGATTGCTGCCATGGTAACAGCCCTCGAATTTCAGTATCTTTTGCCTTCCGGTGTACGCTCTTGCCATTCTGACAGCGTGCATTGTGGCCTCAGTCCCTGTGGTTGAAAACCTGATCATCTCCGCATGAAATCTCGCAGCGAGCAGGTTCGCCGCCTCGAAACTGTTCTCATCCTCGAAACCGAGCATACTTGAATTGTCAAGTCTCTCCTTCAGAATACCGACAAGTTTCGGGTTTGCATGGCCCGCAACTAGCGCACCAAATCCCATATTGTAGTCTATGTATTCATTCCTGTCTATATCGTACAACCTCGAGCCGTTGCCTCTCCTGAAGTACACCGGATATGGTCTTGTAAATCTGTAGTTGCTGTGGACACCAAAGGGCGTCAGCTCCCTCGCCATTTTCCACAGTTCAAGCGATGAAGGTGTTTTAGTAAAGTATTTCCGATTCTCGGTTTTAAGGCTTGCACCTGCTGGATCGACACAATCCATCGTATCACATTCAGCCATGGATTCTGGAAAAACTCCAGAATCGACTATTCAAATCCGGACATAATTAATGCATAATTGGTATAAAATGAATTCTTATCTTTGCGGACCACTACTTCAACAGGCTTCACTACCCTTTCGGCAGCCCCGACTGGCAAAATTGTGATATGCTAATTTTAATCTCCGCCCTGCATGTATGGCGATTTGAGGGGACTGATTTGAGCTGGCGGACTGACCAATGCAGTGGTGGGGCGGTAGTTGCACTGTCACTCGTCTTTCACGCAGTCTCCGTTTCACCAATCTTCACCTGGCGGGGCAATTCATTGAGTGATCTTGGAGTCAGGAGCTCAGCAGTATATCTCAACTCGGGCCCGACTCTGGAAGGCGCCATGAACGTGCTTTCCCCGCTTCAATCTGGGTCCGGTTAAACTGGAATCCAGCAGGGAATTTTGTTGGAGCTCTCGAGGGGGACAGTGGTGTGTCACTCGGTTTCGCTGGCATTTTCACCGGGCATTCAACCCCTCATGGCGATTTCGCATCGGCTTACTTTATGCCGCTCCACAGCGGCGGGCTTCCTGCCCGGCTGCCTGATTTCAGGACTGCTTTGAGCCGAAAATTGTTTCAAGCTCGGCCATATCGCTCTCAGAGAGCCTGATGCTGCACGCACCGACATTCTCCTCCAGCTGTTCGACACTGCTCGCTCCGACTATTGGGAATATCTGTTTTCCCTTTGCAAGCAGCCAGGCGAGTGCCATCTGTGCCATGGAGGCACTCTTCGCCACTGCGAAATCAGAGAACTGTGTCATCTGCTGTTCCGTCACGCCCGCCTTTCCAGGATCGAAATTCTGCTCGTATTCTTTTCTAGAGACAGGGCCGGCTGCGCCACTGTATCTTCCTGCCAGAAGTCCCTGGGCAAGAGGGCTGTATATCATCGAGGCACCGCCGTGCCTGTTCACAGTTCTGAACATGTCTCCCTCAAAAGACCTGTTGACAAGGTTGAATATCTCCTGCACAGCAACAGGTTCCTCGAGCGACTTCCTATCAGCAGCTGTGTATAGTTCCTCTAGCTGAACGGGGCTGTGATTGGATGCGCCAAAATGGAGTATATGGCCACGGCTAATGAGATCATTCATAGACCTTATTGAAATCTCCGGGCCCGTCACCTCATCCTGCCCATGAAGGAGGTAGATATCCACGTAGTCGAGTCCGAGCCTTTCCAGAGACTTTTCGATTGCTGACCTGACATGTTTCCTGCTAAGGCCAGCATCATTCGGACCAGGGCCGGTTCTTCCCATGAATTTGGTGGAGACAACAAATGAATCCCTTTCCTCTCCTTTGAGCGCTTCGCCCAGCACCCTCTCCGAATTTCCGACCATTGAGAGATCACCCTTTTCCCTCCTGTTGTATACTCCCCTGTAGACATCCGCAGTGTCAAAGAAGTTGATTCCAAGATCCAGCGCTTTCCTTATGACCCTTGAAGCTTCCTGCCTGTCCACGGGAAACAGTCCTTTCATATCCATTGTCTGGGTATGTGGCAAGTACCAGGTACCCAGAATGAGCCTGGACACCGAGATGCCCGTCCGTCCAAAAGTAGAATACTGCATAAGCGCCGGTAGGCAATCCGTTTATTTAACAGCCTTATTGCGAGTGCTTTGCAGAAGCACATCAAACTGTGAACGTTTTTTTATCACAGCATGTTGATACCCACGCATGAAAGCTGTAAAGGCAACGTTGCTCTATGATGGTTTCGACTCGGCACCCAGGAAGAATGTCTACATCGTGTATGAAGGGGAGCGTATAAAATCCGTTGAAAAGAACAAACCAGGATGCGAGGTTGTCTCAGAGGGTGTAGTCACTCCCGCATTTGTGGATGGGCATTCTCATATAGGCCTAGCCAGAAGCGGTGAACCCTCAGCCGAGGACGAAGCGAATGAACATATGGCCCCAATGCTCCCGCTTGTGAATGCCATCGACTCAGTGTATATGGATGATTTTGCGCTCAGGGACAGCGTGGAGCACGGTGTGCTTTATTCACATGTGATGCCGGGCAGCGGAAACATAATTGGCGGGAAGACAGCCATGATCCGTAATTTCGCAAAGGATATACAGGATGCCTATGTATCGCAACCGGGAATCAAGGCTGCTCTTGGCTACAACCCGCGCTCTACCACTTCATGGAAGGGCGACAGGCCACATACCAGAATGGGGGCGCTGTCCATTTTGCGGAATGAATTTATCAAGGCAAGAAAAGCGCAGGAGCTTTTGGCAATGAAGAAGAAAATAAGGGCTGAGCTCGAACCGCAGACTGAAGCACTGATGGAAATACTTGACGGAAGGCAGGTGCTGATGGTGCACGTCCACAAGGAGGATGACATAGTGAACCTGATCAACCTCATACAGGAATTCGGTTTCAGGGCGGTGATACATCACGCAGGCGACGTTCACTCTGCGGAGCTTTGGAAAAAGGTGAAGAAAGCGAACCTGGATGTCATCTACGGTCCGGTGGACGCTTTTTCCTACAAGGTCGAACTCAAGCATGAAGACTGGAGGAATTCTAAGTATCTGATGGATTCGGGCGTAAGGTTCGGCCTCATGACAGACCACCCGGTAATACTTCAGCGAAACCTGTTTCTGCAGCTGAGATTTTTCCTCAGGCTGGGCATGAGCAGGCAGAAGGCAATTTCACTTGTTTCGAGTCAGCCTGCGGCGATACTCGGTATGCATGAACTTGGCTCAATTCAAAAGGGAAAAGTTTCGTCACTTGTTGTATGGAATTCTGATCCGTTTTCTCTTGATTCATGGCCGGTAGCTGTAATAGGTGAGGGAAAGACCCTGGTCGAATGAAATCCGCAGTCAGTGTGGAGTGTGAGTGGCAGATACAAATTACCAGTTCTTTAATCTCATTCCATTCCGGCTACTGCTACCTGTGCTGTCCGGAAAGTCCGTGTGAAGAGAAGGTTTATTATAAGATTCATCCTCCTGAATAAACGTTCCAGATATAGGGGCGAAACATGCATGTGCAAGTACTGCAGCGACGACAAATGCTCTTGTGATTGCGCATTTCCGGAGAGAGTGAGGAAGGAGCTGAGAAACGCCTATTCACAGAACCAGATTGATATAGACAGATGCCAGATTACATGTATAAAGTGCAGGCATCCGATTGTATACACCACCGCTTCTATGCACCAGCAGAGCGCCTCGCCGCCTGCCTGAAAAACTGTCACACTGTCTTGCCGGCCGCATTGACGGCTGACCAGGCGACTTCATTCGCATCTTCAGAGTTTAGACAGTGCTTCCTCCACATGTTTCTTCGGTTGTGTCTGGGATGAAAACTTGCCTATTATCTTACCCTGCTTGCTTATAACAAAGGTGGTCCTTCCAGGTATAAAGCCGAGGGTCGGCCTCACGCCGAACATTTCCCTTATCTTTCTCTCCCCGTCGCTGATCAGCGGAAAACGCAATCCGTACCTTTCGGCGAATCTGGCGTGTTTCTCCTCGCTGTCAGAACTGACGCCTATCACCGTTGCGCCCTTCTTGACAAAGAGAGGAAGCGAGTCCCTGAACTCGCAGGCTTCCGTCGTGCATCCTGAAGTGAAGTCCTTCGGATAAAAATAGAGCACAACAGGTCCAGTCTTGAGCATGTCGTATAGGCTATTGACGTCGTTGCCAAGTTTGGCCGGAAAGTCTGGTGCCGTGTCTCCAACTTCAAGTTCCCTGGCAGTCACATTTCACCTGCAGTTCTCTTTACTGCTCAAACACTGCAGGCTAAAATAGTTTGTTTCCAGCTTTCAGTCAATGCCTGTCCACGCCTTCGCTCTTCACTTCCCGTACTTCTCCCTGAACCTTGAGTATGCATTCAACAGCTCCAGTCCTTTTGCTATGCCTCTTGATGCTTCAGGTATCTTCTCATCTTTGAAGTAATTCTCGACATCCTTCCTGTTCATGATGCCAGCTCTGGCAATGAGGTACTCTATCATGGAATTGTTGAGCCCGGTTCCGGCATAGGTCTTGAGCAGCGCTTCCCTGTTGGACTTGAACCATTCCCAAAGCACCCTCTTGCCTTCTGGATTCATTGCAGTGTTGTATACCAGATACACTATGTGCGCTATGTTCACATCGCCCTTGAAGGCGAGGTCAAGCGTCTTCCTTACAAGCTCGGGCTCTCTGAAACTGGTCAGAGCGAAAATAGTCTTCATGGCATCGGCATCGCTTCTGGCATTCCTGAGATTGTTGAAAAGAGGATCGAAAGCATCTGCTCCCCTGGATCTGGCATAAGCTATGCCTATGGAACTGCGCAGTTCCGGCGGCTGTTCATCCAGATTCTCGAAGCGTATGGCGTGCTGCGATGCAAATTCTGTGTCATACCTCGCAAGTCCATTTGTTAGACTCTCCCTGAGGACGGCGCTGTTCTCGTCCTCCCCTTCTATCCTGTCCCTTCCGATGCGTGTGAGCTGGCTCCTGAAGAACTTCATGAATGTCGCAGACAGTTCAGTATTGTCAGGAACAATCTCTCTCAGCAGAGCGAGATTTGAAGAAATGCCGCTGACGACGATGTAGCTGCTGTCGTTCATCAGAAGGTTGACGAATCGGAGGTATTGGTGCAGTTCAACCCTCCCTGATAACAGGAAATAGAACAGGTCAGAGGCTATCCCCCACTTCTCATCTTCCCTGAGAGTATCGATAGTTTCTGCTATCCTGTCGTAGAGAGCAGCATCATACAACACTCTGTAGAAACCTGTCTGGGCGATGTTCAGGTTGAGCTGCTTCAAGTCCGGTGCATCGATATGTGCAGTTTTGCCTTCGAGCAGCAACTTCCTTTCCAAACCGTTGATTTGGTAGTGAACAGGTATTGGCCATGTCGCCTCCTTTTCCTTCCCGTTGAGCAGGAATCTCTCCTGACTGAGTTCGAGTCCCCTCCCATTTTGGGCAGCTATGACAACGGGAAATCCTGGGGTGCCTAGCCATTTCTCCATAATCTTTGCAACAGGCTCGTTGCTTGAAATCTCCAGGCTCTTCCAGAGATCGCTGCTCGTAGCGTTGCTGTAGCTGAATTTCCTGAGATAGGCATTGACACCTTCCCTGAAGCTCTTCTCACCGATGTAAGATGCAACCATCCTCAGAACGCTCGCTCCTTTTCCGTAGCTTATCTCGTCGAAGATCTGGTTTATCTCATCCGGTTTCCCCACTTCCACCTCGATAGGGTGCGTGTTTCTCAGTGAGTCGCCGATCATCGCACCATTTGTTTCCGTTGTCAGGAAATCCGACCATACTTCCCATTTCGGGTAAACTCGGTCCACAATTACCGAACTCATGTAGGTGGCGAAGCTCTCGTTAAGCCAGAGATCGTTCCACCATTTCATTGTGACAAGGTTGCCGAACCACTGGTGTGCGATCTCATGCGCCAGGACACTGGCTATAAGCCTCTTATTCGCTACGCTGGTCGTTTCATCGGCAAGCATTACGACCTCCCTGAATGTTATCGCTCCCCAGTTTTCCATAGCCCCTGCAGCAAATTGCGGTACTGCCACAAGATGCAGCTTATTGAGCGGATAGGCTATGGAATAGTATTTTTCGTATTCTGCCAGAAACAGTCTGGCATTCTCTATCGCAAATTTCCCTTTTCCCTTCTGTTTTTCAGTGGATGCGGCGATGACATCGAATCCGTCGGAAAGGCGCTGCTCGACGTATACGCCGATACCCACGAACAGCAGGTATGTGGACATTCTTGGTGTCTTTTCAAAACTCACTCTCTTTTTGTCTCCCAGTTCTCCGATTGATTTTACACCTGTATTGGAGATCACGGTCAACTCTCTGTCGACAGTCACAGAGATCTCGAATATAGCTTTCCAGGATGGATTGTCGACACACGGGAAAAGATGTCTCGCTCCCACAGGCTCAAATTGTGTGGTGAGGAAATATCCACCGCTGTAACTTGACTTGTAAAAGCCGTGCAGACCACCCTCCAGAGCCTTTCCTGCAAAATCCAGTGTAATCTTGCTGAACTGCAGTCCCCTGATCATTATCTTTCCTCCATCTGTGTCATGATCCCAAGAGCAGGCGCCCACGTTCACCTTTACCGATTTTATGCTGAGACCGACTGCATCAAGCTCAAAGTAGTCAGCAGCGCCGTCAAGTACGATTTCCTCCTCACCAGTATATCGGGAAGTATTGAAATCCACATCAAGGTGTATGCTGTAGCTCTTCAGTTCCATGCTCATCACATTGCTCCGGCTGATTTAATGATTCGGTCTGCACAGGAATCAGGGCAATTGTAATGAAAACCGTCGGTCCCGGGTGGATTAAGCAGGGATCGAAAGCGCGTTGCGCAAAACAGGCTAAGAACCGGATGAATTGCATCGTTCAAAATGCAAAGATGTTAATCCTGATATGCCATTGCCACTTGCATGAACAGGAAATCAGCCGCTTCATCGCACTTTCTTTCAACGAAGGCAGGCCTCGATATGCTCGACATGGGCGGAAATGCCTATGATGCCGCGATTGCGACGAGCGCAGCACTGACTGTTGTTCAACCAAACCTGAACGGACTCGGAGGCGATTTCTTTGCCATTTTGGACGATTCAGATGTAAAAGCAATCAATGGAAACGGCTTTGCCGCCGAATTGGCAACCATTGATTTCTTTGAATCAATTGGACTGAGTGAAATACCGAAACGAGGGCATCTATCTTCATTCAGTGTACCGGGGTTAGTCTCATCATGGTCAGTCCTGTTGAAGAATACTTCACTCCCCAGCGCAAAACTGTTCGAGCCAGCAGTAAAGTACGCGAGAGATGGGTTCAGGGTTACGCCCTCAATAGTGCGTTCCATAAGGCTGACAAAGGAAGCCGACGAAGATTGGAACAGCATATACAGTTCCGTTGCCCAGGGCGGGACTCTCTATCAGAAAGAGCTTGGCGCGACACTCGAAAAGGTGGCGAGCGACGGTGGTCACTCCTTCTATCACGGTAATATTGCTCGCTTGATTGAGAATGATATGGTGAAGAAGGGGGGTCTCATAAGATTTGACGATCTTGACAGGTACGAGGCAGCTGTTGTTGAACCTCTTCATGCCAGGTATCGCGGTTCTGACGTCTACACAAATCCGCCCAGCAGTCAGGGTGCCACCGCACTGATGTGGCTAAATATGCTCAACAGGCATCAGCTGTCAAAAATGGAGAAGCGGCCGTATTATGACACTCTCATCTCCACTATGATGTCTGCTTATGCGTACAGGGCGAAGTACATTGCCGATCCCGCCTGGTTGCCTTTCGATCACTCTTTACTTTCGCCTCAATATGACTACAACGAAGGGATCATACAGGCGAAAACTGGTCCTTCCATTTCCGATACCACAGCATTCTCAGTCTTTGATGGTGAAGTCGGAATAAGCGCAATACAGAGCAACTACATGGGCTTCGGTTCTGGCCACAATATTGGAGGAACCGGTATCAATATGAACAACCGTGGATGCTACTTCACGCTTGACAGAAATCATCACAACGCCCTTGCACCACGGAAAAAGACTCTTCATACACTGATGGCGACACTTGCTAAGGGAGAACGCACAATATATTTGAGCAGTATGGGCGGCGATGTTCAACCACAGATTAACGTCCAGGTGCTCTGCAACGTCATAGACAGAGGCATGGGAATTCAATCCGCCATCGCATACCCCCGATTCTGTTACCCTGCGAGCATATATGGAAAAAGCGAACTGTTCTACGAAAAGGATCTCCAGCTTGGCAGCGGTAAGGAAGTTGTCAATCTGAACTCGATGATGGGACATGCACAGGGCATAGTTGTTTCGGACAACGTGGAGACGGGCATTGATCCACGTGGCGACGGCCTGATTCGATATGATTGAAAACCACATCGGCTGTTTTCCGATTCTAAAGCATTTTGTCTGTCACGGTCAAGGTCCTACACCCGGCGATTAAACTGCTTTCAATGTGGAGGTGTAAAGGCAATATCGAAATTTCAAAGAATCGGAAAATAGCAGCAGTGTAGCTGCTGTTCGAGTGTCGGGAGCAGAGCGGATGCAAGCATTCCCGGCCATGATATCATGCCTGCCATCGGTGTTAGACAGCAATATTAATATCACAAGTCGTTCTACTCGAATATCATAAAGGTGTTCATATGGTAGAACTTGAAACACTCGATTACAAGCCGAAGCCAATTGATGAAAACTTCCTGAACGACACCGAACACTATCCTGTGACCGGCCAGCATAATGAACATGATGTAAGAGCCGAGGGTAAGCAGAGAACGGATGCCGACGGGAAGCCATACCCTACCAAGCTCGGTATACACGGCACTGCTGTGGCGGTGGACTGGGAGACATGCATAGCAGACGGAGAATGCATGGACGTCTGTCCAGTTACACTTTATGAATGGCATCTCAACCCGGGTCAGATGGGAGTCGGAAACGACAAGAAGATAGACAGGACGAAGGACACTGACCTTTGGGCAAAATTCAGGACTGACAAGTGCGACCCTGTGCGTGAAAAGGACTGTGTATTCTGCATGGCTTGCGTGCCTGTCTGCCCGACAAGCGCGATAAAGATCACGGAAGGCTGAAACCCCTTTTTCCGCTGCGGCCATTTCTGATCGCCGCAGCCCAATCTATTCATTACAGAGTTCAGCTGCAATTATGTTTTGTGGCCAGTTCATTGACTAAGTTGCACCCGTGCTCAGGATATTCTTTCCTCTTCCTTTACGACGACTGTCTTTGCGAGAATGTCGCCGAGTCTCTGGTGTTTGTCGGTCAGAATGACCAATATAAATCCCACGATGTAAAAGTTCGGCGGAAAAGAATCAATCAGCCTGAGTACATTCCTTATGATCACCGCAATCAAGTCCGGCTTCTTCATGCTGTCCTCGGAAACGACCTTTATGTGCATAATCTTCTTTCCAATTGTCTGGCCGTCCATCGATTCAAACAGTATGAAATAGAGTATGCTGAGGCCGAGAACAATGGAGGACAGAAGCTCCAGGCTCACCAGCCTCAAGGCTGCAATGGAGAGAAGCAGCGCCAATATACTTGAGACGACAGTCACTATAATCAAATCAATGAGCAGGGCCCAGAAGCGCTGCCCCACAGTTGCGAGGGGATGTGACACATGCTGTACGATCTTCTGTGCCCCCGCACCCTGTGACTGTTGTGTCGGCTGTTTCGCTCCGCTGCCTGTTCCGTTTGGAACACCACCCTGCTGATTTGCGACTGCTGGCATTGTTATGACTTCACGCCGCCATGTCGGTCTGTTTATTTGTCATTTTCTGTATTCAGGTTCTGCGTGGTCGAGTTGCCTGGATCCGTCCATTTCAACAAGCCACATTTCTTCAACCGCAATATGGCCCCGGGACAGCAATCTGAAATGTTTGGAAAGCGCATATGGCGAAATCAGAACTGCCGCTCACAAGAACGGCTGTATATGCTATTCTCTCAACGATAGTGGCAGCCTGTTCCTTGACCGGCCGGAGAATTTATCTGAAATTGCGAACAGCCGCGATTGACTTTTCTATAGCTGCCCTCTTTTTCCGCACTTCCGGACTGCATCATTTTTCATAGGAGTTTCATGTTTTGGCCGGGGATTATTTGACTACTATCACTGTCGATTCGGAACCGGCAACAATCCTTTCAGATACTGATCCCAGAAGGACTCCCTTCCTGAAACCCATGCCCCTGTTTCCGAGTACAATCATATCAGCCGACACAGCCCTTGCCCTTGAGAGTATTATGTCCACAGGATTACCTACTTCCACCTTTCCCTCGACATCTTCCACGCCTTTTTCCTTCGCTGCTGCAATGGCCCTGCTGACAAGTTCCTTTCCGGAGATGATCATATCTTCCTCTTTTTCGATTATGATATAAGCCGATGGCGCCATATCACCTGTCACAGGCAAAAGCAACTTCGGGACAGCATGTATTATGTGCAGCTTGGACCCTTCATGTTTCCTGACAAAGTTTATTCCCAACAACAACGCCTTCCAGGATTTATCCGACTTGTCAAGCGCAACCAGCACGCTCGATACAACCGGCTCCTTTTCAGACTTCATTCCTAGCCCCACATGCTAGATGTGTTTGGACATTGATTTAAGCCGGCCCTTTGTTGTGATGCATCTGTATTATCTATCGACGGAATCGGCTGCATGGCCACTATGCACAGTCCAGCCAGCCCGCATATGCCCATCGGAATGGCGTATGCCTTTCCTCCGTAAATATTGCCTAACGCTGTATCCCCAGCTTTTTCATGAGAACAAACTTTATCGTGTCATTAATTATCAGGAATACTGCGGCGGTGTAAGCAACGACTGCGAACACATCTATCGGTGCGATGGGCGCCAGCCCCGGAAGACCAGTGGTCGCTATCAGTCCTATCACTATCATATCCGCGCCGAGTGCAAGCGACATGTATTTGTCAGGTACTGAATTCCAGAAATGCTTCCTTTCCCTCACGCTGAGTATGGTGAAGACTGCAAAGTAAAAGACAGAGACAAAGCCAAAAGTCTGCAGTGCAGGGGCGGCAGGAGACACATGAAGCGATCTTTCGCCTATGAAGAGCAGGCCAAAGAGCTCAATTACCGGGAAAATAGAAAGGATCAACGATATCTTCACGAGCCTTGTAACATCCCATTTTTCAGGCTCGCTGGAAAACCTCACTCTGTCCGTCGACACCGAAATGGTAACAAAATCGTTCGCGAAAAGCAGGAGTATGATGCCGAGCGCAGATATGACATAACTTCCCGTGACTATGAATGCGGCAACTATGAAGACGGCAACTTCGATTGTCCTTACGATCTTGTTCAGTGTCCAGGTGACTACGCGCTGGTAGATCTTCCTTCCCGTCTCCACTAGAGTTACTATATCTGTCAGTCCTTCGTTTGTAAGGACTGCGCTTGCTGCGCTCTTTGCGACGTCGGTTGCGTTGCTGACGGCTATTCCAACCTCGGCCTGCCTCAGGGCCGGTGAGTCATTTACACCGTCACCAGTCATTCCGACTACATGACCAGCTGATTGCAGGTTCCTTACAACGAGATACTTATCTTCCGGAAAGATCTCTGCGAATCCACTTGTTTCCTCCGCGAGTTTAGCTGCCTTCTCCCTATCCGTTTCAATTTCTTTCTTCAGGTCGCCCATTGAAATAAGCTGGTTTGGAAGTCCAATTTGCCTGGCGATCTCCTCTGCAATGGGCAATGCATCCCCGGTGAGCATCTTCACTGCTATACCATGTTCATTGAGTTCCCTGATAAGCCGGGATGAGTCGGGTCTCGGTGCGTCATAAAGTGCGACGAGTCCGGCTAATTTCAGATCACCGCCGAGGCTCGAACTCGCGACTGCAAGCGTTCTGTAGCCTTTTGAGGCGAATTCCTGCATCCTGCTCTTCAGTGTTGGATCTGATTCGATGTCCATGCTACATAGCGAGGCAAGCGTCTGGACCGCGCCCTTTACTACGCGGATGCTTTCGTCACCATGTGCCACAACGGCCTCTGTTCTTCTGGTTTGTGGATCGAAGGGTGTGAAAGATACTCTCCTGTAAGTGTCGAGCCTTATCCCCCGTTCCTTCGAGGTGGACAGAAAAGCTAAATCAATTGGATCCTGGTTCGCCTCCTCCGAGGCGAGCGCCCCATACGCAATCAGAGTTTCTTCGTCAAATCCGTTAACCGGCATTAAAATAGCCACAGACAGCCTGTTCGACGTTATCGTTCCCGTTTTGTCCACACAAAGCGTGTCCATAGATGCAGCATCTTCTGAAGCGCTCAATCTCGTAATCAAAACGCCCTTGCGGACCAGCTCGAGAGAACCCACAGCCATGCTCACCGTGAACATCGCAGGAAGGGCAACCGGAACTGCGAATACAAGAAGAACAAGAGCCAGGGGCAGAACTGAAATCAAGTCTTCGCCCCTGATGTATGAGAGCCCCAGCAGCACCGCTATCAGCGCCCCCACCATTACAAGAAGCCAGCTTACAATTCTCGAGGTGATTCGCTCCATGTGCAGCTGCGGCCTTGCCGATTCGAGCAGTTCCACCGTCTTTCCAAAATATGTTTTGACACCTGTGGCCACCACTATTGCCTGGGCTTCGCCCCTGTTGAGCGTCGAACCCGAAAACAGGAGTCCACCCGCCGTCCTTTGAACAGGCACAGATTCACCTGTAAGGGCTGACTGATCCACCTGAACATTTCCATCAAGCATCTTCAGGTCTGCAGGAATAAAGTCACCGGCTCTCACTCTGACAATGTCGCCTGGAACAAGTTGCCTTGCAGGAATAATCTGCCAGTTTCCGTTTCTGCAGACCCTTGCCCTTATCTGCAGTTCCTTTCGCAATGCATCCACCGCGTTTGATGCTTTTTGTTCCTGCAAATAGCCGATTATTGCGTTGACAATCAGCAGTCCGGCAATAATATAGAAGTCAAAATATTTTTCAAGCAGAATGGAAAGACCCATTGTCAACTCCAGCATCCATGCAGTCAGGCCCCAGAAGCGCTTACCTAACCTTTGCCAGGCCGGGCTCTTCATTTCCGGTATCTCGTTGAACCCAGCAACTTTCACTCTTCTGTCTGCTTCTGAATCGCTCAGGCCATTTTTAAGCTGAGAGCCAAGAGAATTAAGCGTATCTTCAACGCTCATCACTGCAAAATCAGGGGAAGATTCATTCGTTGATTTCCCCATGATAGCGTTGTTTACGGGAAGTGACATTTTGTCCTCCCGATGAGTTATTCAGTCACCTGCATTTGTAACCTTCGTGCAACATGTTCGTACAACCTTCCAGGGGCACCGTCTGAAATCGGAACATCGCAATCTGTTCGACGGACTGCCCGACACGCTGTTTCGGCTTACATCACATTAAAAGGGAGTCGCCTGAAGCAGCCAGTACTACTCCTACGGCTGGTATGCTTATTTCAATGCGTCTGTATAAGGCGGCTCACCAGCCCATTCTCTCACTTTTCTTCCCCGTCTTCAAGGTCTACTTTCTCGACATCTCCCGTACTGGAGCCAACTCTCTCTATTTCCAGTTTGGCGCTCTTCAGTGTCTCCATGCAGTTCTTTATGGCGGAAATGCCTTCCTCGTAGAGTCGCAAAGAATCGGAAAGCGCCAGCCCACCCTTCTCAAGGGTGGCCACTATCTCCTCAATTCTCTTCATATCTGTTTCGAATTCCTTCACATTGCGCTTCATATTGTCAATTCTCCTGCATGTATTTTCCTCGAATCAGATACTATCTGCTTCTTTTTTCGGCACTTTTCACAATTGTCTCCATGCTTCCATCGGTGACCGTCACCTGAAGTCTGTCGCCCTGTATGATGTCGCTTATGCTGCGCACCACACTACCATTCTTTGTGACACTCGCAAAACCCCTCGCCAAGACTGCAGAAGGATCCAAAGAGTCGAGGAGCGCTTTGTAATGTTCTGCGGAACCAACCATGTCATTCAGGTAACGCATCATTGTGCTTTTCAGCACTTCAGTTGAGCCATCCAGCTCCTGTTCCGCCAGCTCTATTGTCAGCAAGAGCCTTCTGTTGAGTGAAATTTGCCGGTCACGGAGGATAGAAAGCAGTTCGAACCTGTCCGGGACAGCCTTTTCAGCCGCCTCTGAAGGCGTTGCCGCCCTGATGTCGGATACAAAATCCGCTATTGTGAAATCTGTCTGGTGACCAATTCCAGTGATGACTGGGATTTCGGACCGGAATATCGCACGAGCCACTCTCTCTTCATTGAATGTCCAAAGGTCTTCTATGCTTCCACCTCCTCTGGCGAGAATAATGATATCCGGCTTGCTTTCCTTAAGAGAGTTGAAGCTTCGTATTGCAGTCACAACCTCTTCCACAGAGCCTGCGCCCTGGACCCTTAC
>JAJYOM010000087.1 GCA_021796175.1 Thermoplasmata archaeon | reverse complement strand
GTCATCCCCTCATCCGGCATAACTTTCAGTCCGTCGACTGCCTACAGCGGAAAGGCGGTCACAATCACTGCTGCAGTCCAGAACTTCCTGGGCAGGGCAGGTGCCAGCAATGTCACGGTTGCCTTCTACTACGGCAACCCGCTCACTGGCGGCACATACATTGGCAAGAGCGCAATCAACGTTTCAGCCGGCGGTTCGACCACAACAGCTGTCTCATGGACACCAAACACAATCGGCCAGCTTCCCATATATGTGTACATCGATCCGCAGCACGCTATACAGCAGTACACCACTGCAGGAAACCTCAATTTCAGCGTGCTCACGGTGCTTCTCTCGATAGGCTATCAGGACATCGTCGTCAACAATTCAAACTCAAATTACGCATCTCCTTTCACCATCCCGGCACAGCTTAACGTATCATCCAACGTAATTGTCACACAGAGCGGCTATCTCGCAATTGTGAACGGCGGCCTGAATTTCATCGAAACTTACGGCGGCGAATACTCGTTCCTTGTCAACCAGAGCGGCGAGCTGCTTGTCCAGAACTCATACATCAATTCCAACCAGCTCATCGACCTCTATGTGTACGGCAACACGAGGATGTTCATCGAGAACTCGCTGATTGGCCCCAACATAAACATAATACTCGGTGGAAACTCCAGGGTATGGATCAATTCGAGTGTTGTCGAGGGCACAGTATCGACAGCGGCCTTTTCGTCGTCGGTGCTCAGGAGTTACAACTCGTCATTCAGCAACCCGCTTACGTTTGGTTACAACGAGGTAGCCAGGCTGTATAATGTCACCACGCCTTATGTGGCACAGCAGTCAAGCGCTGATGCTTACATATACAGATGGCTGTACGTCACCGTATATGGCCCGTCAGGCACAACAATATCCGGCTCGACAGTCACTCTCGACACATTTGCCAACATCACTCAGCCTAGCGGAAAGGTTTACGCGCAGCTGTCCACCAACTCGAGCGGAGTGGCTCTGTTCGCGGGCCTGTCCGATGTGATGAGCTCCGGCCAGGACACATACACCGGCAACTATATCGTCAACACGTCATACAAAGATGTGGGCACATGGTATGCACCCCAGCTCACTGTATCACTGGCTCATTACACAGCTCCCCTGCTGCAGGTCAACAGCGGAGTATCCGCCCATCTGAATATCAAGCTGCCCGACCTTGTTCTGACACCCGCTGATATAGTATTCGACACATCACCTGTAGTCGAGGCCTCGCATGTCACGGTTGAAGCACTTGTCTACAACCTCGGATACGGCGCCGTCACACAGAACTTCAATGTCACATTCTACCTGCCGGGCTCATCCCCGGTGAATGTGTCATCCGAACTTGTGGCCCCAATGCAGGTCAACAGCACAGTCCCGATATCTGTGACGTGGGCTGTTCCGATGTCATACGGAAACATGACAGTTGCCGCCGACGTCAACCTGAACAGGAATGTGACAGAGATCAGCTACGGCAACAACTTTGCACAGACGGTCGTGGATGTGCTCAGCCTTCCGCATCTGTCAGTGCTCAAAATGAATGCAACGGGCACAATGCAGGAATTCAGCAATGTGACATTCAATGTTGTCATAGGCAACACCGGTCAGACAGGCGCACTGAACGTCCCGGTGGTTATAGTCGAGGGCAACTCGACCAAGAATGCAACGACTGTTGTGGCAAACGGAACACTCGCAAGCATCGGGCCGGAGACGAAAGCGCTGCTCTCCATAGTCTGGACAGTTCCTGCGCTTCCCAGCTCGCAGACGATCGAACACCTGTACTTCAATGCGATAGTCAACCCGAACGACACCATACTTGAAACCAGCGGAACACAGAGCACGCTTCCTCAGGCAATACTGCTCAACATCACCAGAGCACAGGTGAATGCGAACGTGGTCGTTTCTTCGACCTCAGTCAAGGCCGGTTCGTTCCTGACAGTGACTGTGACAGTCACATCCAGATCGAACGGCAAGCCAATGGCAAACTATCCTCTGACCATAACGATGTACAACATCAGGGGACTTCCGCAGCCGTCTCAGACATTCCAGACCACAACAGACCAGGGCGGCGTTGCCAGGATCAATGTGCCGGTCCCGTCAAGCGAATCTCAGGGTTCGTACCACTTCCAGGTATATTCAGAGGGCCAGTTCGTTAGCAACTCCCCATCATTCAATGTGATAAACAACAGCCCGACGGGTATACCGTTCCTCTACCTGCTGCTGATAGTGCTTGTTGCAGTCGGCGCCTTTGTTGCGTTCTCCGCCTACCTCTACAGATATGGCCTTGCAAGGGTGGTGGAATGCGGCAACTGCGGTGCCTTCATACCCGAGACATCGAAGAAATGCCCGTACTGCAGTGTCGAGTTCGAGCCCGGGACAGCTAAGTGCAGCAACTGCAGTTCATGGATACCGGCCGCCTCCAAGCAGTGCCCGATATGCGGCGTCAAGTTTGCAGATGAGGGTGAAAGCGACCAGGAGGACGAAATGACACTGCAGCTGAGGAAGGATTACTCCTCCTTCACTGAGAAGTTCAAGGCACAATCGAAGGCGGAAATGGGAAACAAATACACTGACAAGGCATTCCTGTCCTGGTGGAAGAAGCAGCCCACATACCTCACATTCGAAGACTGGCTGTCAAGGCAGCAGGAAGTAAAGAAGGCAGCTATCATCTCATGCCCTGTCTGCGGCGAGCCCAATCCGAAGTCATCCAGGGAATGCCTGAAGTGCGGTTCGCCTCTGGCATCTGAGCAGCCCGCTTCCAGGAATGACCAGCAGAAGCCTCCAGAGCAGCCGCCCGCTGCATCCCAGGGCAAGCCTGCACCGCAGGAGCCAAGGAGAATAGTGGTTCCGAAAAGAATAATCAGGAAGGTCGAAGACAGGCCACAGTCCCAGGGCCAGCAGCCAGGCAACCAGCAGCAGGAAGGCGGTCAGAGCAGCGGAAACAATGAACAGCAGGATGGAGACGGCGCTCAGTAGGCGCTCCATCCTCCATCTATACTCACAGCCGCACCGGTGATGAATGAAGCGTCTTCGGATGAAAGGTAGATGATAAGCTTCGCAACTTCATCCGCCCTTCCAAATCGGCCGAGAGGATGGAGAGCCTTGTCCTGCTCGACGGCAAGGCTCTTGTCCTCCACCCTGTTCAGTGCTTCCCACATCATGGGTGTCTCGACATCGCCGGGGCAGACTGCGTTGACTCTTATGCCGTCCCTGGCATAATCCAGAGCCATCGCCTTTGTCAGCTGTATGACACCGCCTTTGGAGGCACAGTATGCGGCTTCATTCCGCACACCGACTATACCGCTTACGGACGCAACATTGACTATGCAACCCCTGCTCTCCCTGAGCAGAGGTATTGCGAACCTGCTGGCTATAAAAACACCCTTGAGGTTGGTGTTCATTATCCAGTCCCATTCCTCTTCGCTTGTTTCATCTATCTTCTTTGACAGGTATACGCCGGCGTTGTTGACAAGGACATCGAGGCCACCGTGCTTTCTCTTAGCCAGCTCGATCAGCTTCTGCGTTTCCTGGACACCGGCGACATTGCCCTTGTAAAACTCGACATCACCCTTTCCCTTCATCTGGCTCAGCGCCTTCTTGCCCTTCTCCCTGTTCTTACCGGTGATGATGACATTTGCACCCTTCGAGGCAAAGAGCTGTGCTGTAACCAGTCCTATGCCGGACGTCCCCCCTGTTACGATCACTGACTTGCCGCGAAACTCGCTGTTGACAGGCATGAAACTGTGTAGGTGCACCTGACTAAAAAACATTGCTGGAAGCGGGCTTTGTCTGGGACTGTCCGGATAAAATCACAAAACCATAACCAGAACACCAGAATTAAATAAGGAACAGCAAGCTCAATCATAGTGGACGTGGGTTCCGGATGCAACTGTTTCAGAGGAAGCGATCTGTATTTAGACCTTCACCTTCAAAGACAAAGAAGGACAGTGAAGGAGTCGCCTCCGTTGTCGGCACCATACTGGCACTCATTGTCTTCCTGTCGATACTCGGCATTTTCACAAATCATTTCGTGCCTGCAATGATGACATCCAACGAGCACCAGCATGACAACACAGTCGTGTCACAGTTATCGCAGTTCAAGCAGGGTGTGGACAACCTGCTGATGGACTCCACGACCTCGCAGGTAAGCACACTTTCATCCTTCGCTCCGGTGACGCTCGGCTCCTCCGGCGTACCCATGTTTGCAGTCGGGACGCAGAGCCAGATGAATGTCATACCGCAGTCCGGGTCAACTTTCCCGTATTTCGACGTCTCCTTCAACTACAACGTTCCAGGTATTACAGGCACCTACCACCTGAGTTCCACTTCCGGCGGCGGAGTTGTCGTCAATATACCGAACAGGTATTATGTTCCACAGTCAGTCCTGTATGAGAACGATGCCGTGCTGCTTGGCCAGAGCAACGGCCAGCTGATGCTCTCAGACCCGGGCTTTGCAGTATCATCCGAGGGAGGGACTCACCTCAGCCTTCTGGAGCTTTCACTTGCGACTCCTACTGCATCCAACATGACATACTCCGGAACTAACACTGTCTCACTGACATCCGGTCTGCTCACCTATTCTGACAATTACTACACTACGTCATCTGCGTCGGTTATCACGGTCACGGTGGGAACGCCTTTCCCGTATGCATGGCTGGGTTTTGTCAACAGCACTTTCTCGCAGGCGAATCTCACTAACGGCTTCACATACAGTGTGCAGTACGCCGGCAGCAGCCTGTATGTCCTGACACTGAAGATTACAGGTGTGTCGTCTGTCAGCCTGACCACAGCATTGTTATCCGTTTCACCGGAGGATTGAAAATGGTCGCAAGCACCGAAAATGAGCAGCAGGACAGCAGCAGAAAGGGACTCCCGAAGATGATATCGGAGAGCTACAAGCGCTTCCTGTCAAAGAGGGGAAACAAGAAGGTCAAGATCAAGATGCCGAAGGATGAGGTGGAGCGCAAGATCGACTGGGCCGAAGGAAAGGGCTCAGTCTATACAGTGATTCCGCCGTTGTTATCACAGTCAATGGATATTCTTGAAGTCTACCCGGTGGTTGAGCCGTACTCCTACATAAGGGCAACATACAACAACGAAACCAGCGAGTACCTGCTGGAGGCAATTGAACCGCAACTGACCGAGGCGGAGGCTAGGCTGCTTCGCCTGCTGAAGGACACTCTTCAGAGGACGCTGGATTACGAGTATAAGCATCTCAGCAGGATGGACAGGAGGGAATACCTCAAGAGGAGCATAGCGAGTTTCCTCAGCACACGCGGCATGACTGCATCGCCCATCACGAAGGACAAGCTTGCATATTACGTTATAAGGGATTTCATAGGCTACGGAGCAGTTGACATATTCATACGCGATCCTAACAGCGAAGACGTCTCATGCGACGGTGTCGGCGTCCCGATATTCGTTTTTCACAGGAAATACGAAAGCGTGCGGACAAATGTGAAGTTTGAGAATGAGGAACAGCTGGACTCGTTTGTGGTCTATCTTGGCCAGAAGTGCGGGAAGCAGATCAGCGTGTCGACACCGATACTCGACGGCACCACGCCCGAAGGGCACAGGCTGCAGGCCACCTATGCAAGGGAAGTGACTAGCAGGGGTTCCTCGTTCACAGTCAGGCTGTTCAAGGAGAGACCGTTCACGCCGGTCGACTTGATCAACTACGGCACCGCCTCGGAGGAGATGGTGGCCTATTTCTGGCTGAGTGTCGAAAATGGTGAATCGGCCATGGTAATCGGCGGAACAGGCAACGGAAAGACATCAACGCTCAATGCAATCTCGCTATTCATACCTCCAAGCGCGAAGATAGTCACAATGGAGGACACACGTGAAATGAACCTGCCGCATGAGAACTGGATACCCGGCACTACAAGGTCCGGCGTCGGGGAAAAGGGACAGGACGGAAAGACCGCCGGCGAGATTGACATGTTCGACCTTGTCCGTGCCGCATTGAGGCAGCGTCCGAACTACATCATTGTCGGTGAGGTCAGGGGAAAGGAAGCCTACACAATGTTCCAGGCAATGGCAACCGGCCACACAACATATTCCACAATGCACGCGGACAGCGTAAAACTCATGATCAACAGGCTTGAGAACCCGCCGATCAACATACCGCGCATACTGCTCACCGCACTCAGGACAGTAATCGTCCAGCAGCAGGTCAGGGTCGGGAAGCAGCACGCAAGACGCATCAGGAACGTTGTGGAGCTCATAGGCTTCGAGCCTGGAACAAATGAGATCATAACAAACGTAGTGTTTGAATGGGACCAGGTGAAGGATATCTTTGTTTTCAAGGGTCACAGCGCACTGTTTGACAAGCTCAGGGATCTGAAGAACTGGACACACGAGGAGTTCAACGAGGAGTTCAACAGGCGCATAGATGTTGTCAGATACATGGTGAAGAAGAACATGAACAGCCACCTCGAGATATGGTCACTCATCAACAAGTATTACAGGGAGCAGGAGGAGACAACGAAGATGGTGCGCTCCTATCTCGGCAGCTCCGAAAAGGAGGATGTTATAGTTGTCTAACGGCGATAATGACCTGTTCTCCAAATTCGAGGACATGGACAGGGCATTTCTGGGCACGAAGACGGTGAAGTCGAAGAGAATGGTGGAGGGACCACACCCTGTCAAGCTTCCCGC
>JAJYOM010000086.1 GCA_021796175.1 Thermoplasmata archaeon | reverse complement strand
CACCCTTGCCCGTATAGCCTATCACGATATCCAGCGGCGGGACGTCTAAATGGTGTATGTTCCAGGTCACTTTACCACTTGAGATGGGCCAGAGAAGATTGTCACCGGCCTTTCTGTCGATATAGACTGCATGACCATGTGTCGAAGTGGATGTGTCGAGTGGGCTTGCCCTTCCCTGCGCGAGAAGTTCAACCCTGAAGGCGGATTCTGCCGCTTCCTTATCGCTTATATCCTGCCTGAGTGCTCCAATGGTGGCGACTGAGAGCGCGGCAGACGAGCCAAGACCGGCACCCGGCGGTATGTCGGATTTCACAGTAAAACTCTTTCCACCGGAACGAGCGACTTCGAGAGCATAGAAAGGATATGGATGCAACTCCATTCTCAGAGGGACACCGTTGATAAGGCTCGTCCGAGACTGTTCAGCGGTCACGTGTGTCCGCAGATCCAGGGCAGCGGCTATTGCGGGCTCGCCGAAAACAACCGCATGCTCGCCGAACAGAATGACTTTTCCCGGTGCAGACGCAGTAACTGACATGACATTCAGCGTGAATACTTGCGGAATTAAATTCTTTTTACGGACTTCCACCTGTTCCTGAAGGAGGGTATGAACATGTGTATTGTGCTGCTGTAAGGCACGTAGTCTGAACCTGCCCTCGATGCCCAGTGAGCATCGACTTGCCGGGATGAGTAAATGAGCAGCGGGAAAGCGGCGACCAGAGAGAAAATGAGACCGATTGGACTGATGATGTATACAGGAAGGCCGATCGAGCAGAGGAAGAGGCCGAAAAACAGAGGATGACGAACTATTCTGTAGAGCCCCCCGGGACGCAGCGACACACCGTATTCATCATCTTCCACAAGTATTGATGACATTGGTGATTTTGCACCGTAAAAGAAAACTGCCCCAGCGACGAATAGGGCAGTCCCTGTTGATGATATTACATAATCCGTGAGACTGCTGGTCCTGTGAGAGGTGAAAAGGCTGAGCCCAATCAGGACTACTCCGGTCGCCCACCTGAGAGCCGAAATACGTGTGAGAGGAATCCATCTTGTCGGATCATCCGGGTTTCTCCTGAGAATGGAAAATGCCATCGCAGTGCAAAGTATGAGGATGATGGCGTCCTGTGTCCCAAAGTAGCCACCTATGACCATATCCGTTCCACCTGACAATTATGGCATGATTAGTGCAGTGTGCATTTTAAGATATCGCATGCATTATTTGCGCATGGAGACGGCCAGGCGAGCATGATGATGGCGGAACCAAAATTATACAAGGGGATTAGATAGGGGTAAATGGAAAGATGGACGGTTTTGAATTTGGCGGAAGAATAAAGGTAAAGCTGCCAGAGATTGGGCTGGGCACGTGGAAGATCGGCGGTTCCTTCACGCCAGACCATTCAATGGATGAGCAGCTCGCCGGAATTGTTGGCAGAGCCATAGACATGGGCTATTCACTCATTGATACAGCCGAAGTGTATGGTTCTGGCAACGCAGAACAGATAGTGGGAAATGCGCTGAAGGGGAGGAATGTCTTCATTGCCACGAAGGTGTGGCAGTCGAACCTGAAGTACGATGATGTCCTGAGGGCAGCCGAAGGCAGTATGAGGAGACTGGGAATCAAGACGGTAGACCTCTACCAGATACACTGGCCCAGTGATCATGTCCCGTTGAGGGAAACGATGCGGGCGATGGAGAAATTGGTCTGGGATGGCAAGGTAAAGTTTATAGGAGTATGCAATTTTGACGAACATCTTCTTGATGATGCAAGGAGTTACCTTTCCAGGGAGGATATTGTAACAGACCAGGTGTCTTACAGTCTGCTGGATAGAGGGCCGGAGGACACTCTTCTCGATTATTGCAGGAAGGAGAACATAGGCATCATTGCGTACGAGCCGCTCGCCAGGAAGAAGGTCTTCGGCGGAATGATTGGACAGGCTCTGTCCACTGTGGCGAAGAAAACAGGAAAGACAGAAGCGCAGGTCTCGCTTAACTGGCTCATATGCAAGGGCGCTTTGCCCATACCGAAGTCCACGGACATCAGACATCTGAAGGAGAATATCGGAGCAGCAGGCTGGAGACTGTCAGAAGATGATGTTATGAAGCTGGATAAAGCTGCTGGGGAGACAGGACCCGAATACTCCGGAAAATAGAAGGCTTCTGCATATGAGGATTTACGCAATTCTGGCGGCATGCAGGCAAAAAGATTATGCCTTTCAGAGCATAAAGTGTTCATTGAAAGCCGGGTGCAGATGCATATGACGGTCAATGTATCTATTTCAGCTGTGGGGTTGAAAAAATCCTACGGCCCTATCAATGCCGTTGCCGGCATTGATTTCGAAGTCAGGAGTGGCGAGGTGTTCAGCCTTCTGGGACCAAATGGAGCTGGAAAGACCACCACGATTGAGATGCTGGAGGGCCTGAGGAAACCGGATGCGGGAAGCATAAATGTGGCTGGCTTTGATCCATGGAAAGATGCATCACGAATGCGAAGAAAAGTTGGCATAATTCCGCAGGGTTTCAACTTCATACCACGCATAACCCCGGGGGAAGCGATAAGTTATTTTTCCACACTGTTCGGTGTAACTGACAGGAGCGGGGAGTTGCTTGAACTCGTGAACCTTAAGGAGATGGAGAGGACACAATTCAAGGACCTTTCAGGAGGACAGAAGCAGAAACTTGGCCTCTGTCTTGCAATGGTAAACAATCCTGATCTGCTCTTTCTGGACGAGCCCACCACGGGACTTGATCCGCAGGCCAGACGCAACATGTGGGACGTAATCAGAAAACTGAAAGCCGAAGGCAAGACTATACTTCTGACCACACACTACCTGGAAGAAGCAGAGGTACTTTCTGACCGTGTTGGTATTGTGGACCATGGAAAGATGGTTGCATGCGGTACGCCCGACGATATCATAAAGCAGCACGGAAGCGGCAAGATCCTGCATGTCAGCGGCAATGAAACAGTAGCACGGAAAGTGAATGGGGCAACGGGGCTGCATTGTACGGTTGACGGCAAGAATATCGCGGTGGAGATAACCAGCAACTCTGATGTCGCGCAGATACTCGACATAGTGAGGGAAAGCGGCGTGGAGCTTCGGACACTTCAGCTGAGTGAAGAGACGCTTGAGGAGGTTTTCCTCAAGATCGTCGGCAGGATGGAGGACATATCATGAAACTGAAGAACATAATCGCCGATCTCAATGTCTATGGCAAGAACTTTGTCAGGAGCAGGGAGGGTCTGTTCTTCACCTTCGTCTTTCCAATTGTCCTGATCGCAATATTCGGATCCATTTTCTCTGGAAATGGCGGCGGGAGTGTCCCGCTGTATGTACAGAACCTGGACAGCAGTTCCCAGGCTGCCCAGCAGCTGCTCGCTGGACTCAACAGCACGCATCTGGTTGCCATAAGCTTCATACCATCCGGCGCAAACGTCACCACCTATGTTTCGGCCCATTCCATCACTGCCGCACTTGTCATACCGTCCAGTTTCGGAAGGTCTGTAACCACAGGCGGGACAGTCTATCTGCCTTTTTACAACAATCCGGCAGTGTCCTCCTCCCAGATTGCAGGTCAGGCGATCGGATCAGTCATACAGCAGCTGAACTTCAATCTCAGCAATGCACATGACTCGATACATGTGCAGCCATACACTGACTCTGTGGTTGCGCAGGGGTATGTTGATTTTCTTATTCCAGGTCTGATTGGCTTCACAATACTGACGACGCCGATGTTCTCTGTCACATTCATCGTAAGCAACTACAAGAAGGACAAGATATTCAGGCAGCTCTCCCTGACACCACTGACCAGGGGGGAATGGCTGATGTCCAAATTCCTGTGGTACATAATCATATCCGGGCTGTCCGCAATTCTGATGATAGGAACCGGCGTACTGCTGTTCAAAGCCAGGGTGACCGTTGACCTTTATGTCATACCGCTGGTGCTCATTGGCGTATTCATGTTTGTCTCGCTCGGAACGTTCGCCGGCTCAGTTGCGAGGACTGAGGAGGGCGCGGCTGTTATAGGTAACATTGTCACTTTCCCGATGATGTTCCTGTCAGGCACATTCTTCCCGATCAGCATAATGCCCCAATGGCTCCAGACCGTCGCACATTTTCTCCCGCTTTACTATGTCATCGACGGGCTGAATGCCGTCATGGTTTACACAAACTATACTGCAGCAGGGATAGACATACTCGTTGCACTTGCAATCACTATCGCGTTCTTCATACTGGCCATGCTTACATTCTCCTGGAAAGAGGCTTAATACTGAAATGCTGACTCATATCAGGGAGTAAGGGAAATGATGATCACCCTCGTTGGTGTCGGTCACGTATTCAACATCGGAAATGCGGTGAGGAAAGTGATATTCGACCAGAGGCCGACAGCGGTATGCCTTGAACTTGATGATGACAGGCTTACGGCACTGATGGCGCGGAACAGGTCCCAGGGTACGTCTGCTGTCTACAAGTCATTGAGCGATTTCCAGTCAAAGATAGCGGGCAAGTACGGCACAACAGTGGGAGGGGAGATGATAGCCGCCTACGATGCGGCAAACCTGCTCGGAGTGGAAACCTACTGCATAGATATGAAAGCTTCTGAGTTCTTCAACCGTGCATTCAGGAACATGTCGCTGCGCGAGAAGGCGTACCTGGTGTTCAGCTCATTTGTAGCCAGGTTTGCAGGCAGGAAGAAGATAGAGGATGAGCTGGAGATGTTCCAGGAGGACGACAGCAAGTATCTTGAGGAATTTGGCAGAAGATTCCCCTCGCTGAAACGCGTGCTGATTGACGAGAGGAACCAGTACATGGGTAACGCCATCAGGAAGCTCGTCTCAGAGGGAAAGGATGTGGTTGCAGTTGTGGGTGACGGGCACATCAGCGGCCTCAACACCATCCTTACTGACCTCTCACCTAAGATAATAAGGCTGAAGGATCTGCGCGAAATGGAGTCCGGAAACGAAACCGACACGCCTGCGAAACCAGGCAGCGGAAACAGCCAGGTTTCCTTCTCATACACATCCAGGTGAACTTTCTCTTGATGGCCATTTCGGGAGTGGAGAGGCTTAAATGAAAGCAGTTGAGGCAAGGCAGCTGGTCAAGGTATACAGGAGCAGGAGAAAGAGTACGACTGCTCTCAGGGGAATAGACCTTGACGTGTCAGCCGGAAAGCTATTCTCATTCCTTGGCAGGAATGGCGCCGGTAAGACAACCTTTGTAAAGATTGCATCAACACTTCTCATGCCCACAGGCGGAGAAATCAGCGTCCTGGGGCATGATGTGGTCAACGACCCGAACAGCGCGAGGAAGGAAATTGCGGTTGTTCCGCAGGGCATAAGGCCGTACTGGCACCTCACACCGAAGGAGCATGTGTTTCACTACCTTCGCTTCAGGGGAGTCACAAGGGAGGAGGCAAAGAGCCGAACTGAATGGATAATAAGGGACATGGGACTGGAGGAGTTCGCAAATACTCCCGCGCTGCAGCTTTCCGGTGGACTGAAGCAGAGAACAATGGTGGCAATGGTTCTTGCCAGCACTGCGCCGGTTCTTTTCCTTGACGAACCGACAATAGGCATGGACCCGATGGCCAGGAGGCAGGTCTGGCGTGTAATTGAGAACATACGCTCAAAGGGTTCCACAATTTTCCTTACAACACACTATCTTGACGAGGCTGAGAGACTGTCTGAAGAGCTTGCCGTCATAAACAACGGCGAGGTCCTCTACAAGGGTGACGTTGCCGGCATGAAGGCGAAAGTGGGTGCCGATTACAGGGCAATACTGAACAGGAGCACGCCGCATTCGCTGCTTGAGGGCTATGGCAAAGTAATGGAGGATGGCGGCAGACTGCTGGTCCTGTCTGACAGAAAGGGGGTTATGTCCCTGGCGGAGATGGCAAGCAGGGAGGGAATTGAGGTGTCGGTAGGACCGGTTTCGCTCGAAGAGGCGTTCATACTGCTTGCAGGGAGCGACAGTCGGACCTGGGAGGAGGGAGAGGAAGACGGGTTTTAGGTACCAGCTGGAGGCTGTAGTCAGGTTCCTTTACATCAACGGGCTGCTGGCACTCAGGAGGCAGGTGACTATGCTGATATCGATTTCTCTTGCTCCCTTCACGTTCATCTACTTCCTTTATCTCGTAAGCTCCAGGTCGGAGCTGCCTTTTGGAATTGTGGGTGCCATCATTTTTACCACAGTATTCACCGGAAATGCCATGCTGAATGACGCAGCCTACTATAGAATCGAGCACCACATACAGGAGCTGTACGTTGCGTCGCCAGTAAGGTCGTTCTCGTACGTCGCAGGGCTGGCAAGCTCGGAGCTGGCATTTACGCTGCCGCCGCTGGTTGTGCTGTTCGCAATTCTACTGACTGTGATGCATGTGACACCCGTACAGGTCCTGTTCATGATTCTTGTTGTTCTGCTCACATGGATTATGGCGGCAAGCCTCGGTTTCATGGTTTCCTCGTTTTTCAGGGAATTCAGGGACATATGGCCGATCGCCAGCCTCATATTCAATACAATATCGATCATACCGCCGATCTTCTACCCTATCACGGTCATACCATCAAGTGTCAGATGGCTGGCCTACCTTGCGCCGACCACTTACGCCTCACAGCTTGGGGACAATGTTCTCGGCATCCTTCATAATCCGCCAGGCGCGATATACATCAATGTAGCCGGCCTGCT
>JAJYOM010000085.1 GCA_021796175.1 Thermoplasmata archaeon | reverse complement strand
CTGCTTGTGAATCCGTGCGTAGACGAAGAAACTGCACTTCAACAGGCAAACCGCATCTTCGGGCTGATTGAGAAGAACCCGAGGCTATCACTGCTTCTGAAGGAAAGGGGAGCGTTATTATAGTACCGCCCTGGAATTGGGACTGTTACTGATGCTTGCCTCATTGCCAGAGGGGATAATATCCATCATTCTCAGCCTGCTGCTCAGTTACGCAGCCTACAGGCAGAAGATGCTCACTCTGGCGGGGTCGGTTGCCGCATTCACAGTCAGTTCGCTCATCGGGCTGCTGGGCAACCTTTCTTGGCTCCTGCTCATTCTCACCTTTGTTGCGGCGGCGTTCGTCACAACGAGGTTCCGCATACTGGAGAAGGCCAGAATGGGGCTCCAGGAGGGAAGGAAAGGAGAACGGGGCAGCCTCAACGTGGTGGGAAACAGTCTTCCCGCTGTCTTTATCGCACTGCTCAGCACGGTGCTTGCAAGTCATGGCTCCCAGGCCGACTACGCAATAATTTATACAGTGGCGATTGGCGCGGCGACCGCCGACACGCTTGCAAGCGAGATCGGTGTGATTGACAGGCATCCGAGGCTAATTACCACGATGAGGCCCGTCCCGCCTGGAACCGACGGAGGCATATCCGCACTAGGTACAGCCGCCTCCTTTGGCGGCGCCCTGTTCATATCGGTGGTTGGATACGTCCTTATGGTGCTCCTCGGCCAGCCACTTCCGGCATACTTCATTCCCCTTACGGCGGTGCTTGGCCTTCTTGGCTCGTTGACTGACAGCCTGCTCGGGGCAACGCTTGAGAGAAACGGACTGATTGGCAAGCAAACGAACAATCTGGCCTCTATTGTTGTCGCCTGCCTCATCGCCGGTGCACTTGTGATTTGATGCAAGTGCTGATTTCGCATCCGTCCCTGCAAAGGCATAAATAGGGAATCGGATTGTTGATTTTCAGGAATGGTACGACGGCCAAAGTGGTGGTGTCACACCTGGTCTCGTCCGATCCCAGAAGTTAAGACCACCTACGTTCCCTGTGGTACTGTTGTGCGCGAGCCAACGGGAAGCTTGGCCCCGCAAGGGGTTTTGCGTTTAGTGCCCAGGTAAATTAATCGACATCCTTCGGGATGGCGATGAAGTTTGCCGTTATAAAGGTGCTAAATTGCTTAGAGCGCTGTCGGCCATTCCCCGGGAGCCTGTTCTGAGAACGGTTCAGTAAGTTTTATTTGCTGACCTGGGGACTATGCCCACAGGTATTAGAATTGACACTTAGCCTGGAGACTGCATTCTTTGTTTCTCTTCTCATCGCCATACTGATACTGGCAGGTTATATCGAATGGAGTTTCGCCAGGGGAAGGCTGATGAAGAAGCGGCAGACTAAGATGACAGCCGCTGTGGCGAGGGATGATGCTTACAATGCATCAGTCACATCCAAGGCTATACTGAGAAACCTGAGGGCCCAGGGATATGACGTTTCGGCTGCAGAACCGTTTGTGAGGCAATCGGATGCCGAACTGGAAATGGGCAACTTCACCAACGCGAGATTACTTGCAGAGGATGCAAAGAAGACACTTTTCAACATCAAGGCGAAGGGTATCAGGCCTCTTGAGTCGCCAGCGGGAAGGCAGCAGGGGGCTCGGCAGGCGAATTCGCCTGCAGTCAAATCGGACGATTTTCCTGTCCAACCAGCTAACGGAAAGGCTTCTGTGGAAAAGAAGCTGCCTAAGAACTACGCAGAGGCAAGCTTCACAATGCGTTCAGTTGAAATTGAACTGGGGAAAGCGGGGGATGTCCCTGCTGCAGCCAAAGCCAGGGCCATACTGGCAGAGGCGGACAACGCATTTAATGCAGAAGACTACGACGGTGCACTGCGACTGGCTGTAAGGGCAAGCAAGACAATGGCGGCGGGGTCAGTCGAAGGAAGCATACAGGCAATTCCACCACAGGATCGTACTGAGCACGCCGCATCAGCTTCAACAGCCGATCAGCATATCAGCATCTGCGGAAGTTGTGGTGCCGAGCTTCTCGAAGGGGACAGTTTCTGCAGGAAGTGTGGTGCTAAGATCGGTGCAGCATGCCCTTCTTGCGGCAACCTGATGGAAGAAGGCGATACTTTCTGCGGGAAGTGTGGCTCGAGGCTGTGATCCCGCCAGTAGATTTTTGTTCTGCGGCCGACGCATAATATTATATTGTGAATATACGATGTGGATCAACAAATCCGGGAGTTGAAATATTTCTTGGTGGAGAGCAAGACAGCCAACAAGAAGACTGAGGAGCGCATCCTCGACAAGCTGGTGGCTGAAGGGCCGCTTACGTCATGCTCTATTGTATCGAGGACCGGACTTCTCGTTGCGGGCGATTCAATAAGTCCCCAGAAGAAGGAGACATTCGCAGCCATGACCGCAATTGTATTCAGCGCTGCCGAGGCGGTGAAGGGAGACGTCAAGGATGGCAAGGTCGACCACATAGTAGCTTCCTTTGAGAGCAGCAAGCTTGTGCTCTTCCCCATCAGCTCCAACTACATACTTGTCGGCATACTGGAGAATACACAGTCGGCCGACAGGGCATTGAAAGCTCTGGAAGACGGAGCGCAGAGGCTGAGAAAGGAAGCACCCTGGCTCAACTGATACAACAAGCGAGTGTGGACCCCGGACTTACAAGGTGCCTGCGAACCTGATTTCCCGCACGGGCTGAACGATTGCATATACAGTTATTTCATGTAACCTCGCCGCTCTTCAATTGCAAGAGTGGCTATCGTGGATGTATTGAATGTTCCAGCCCTTGTTGACGGGCCCTTTGTCAGCGAAGAGGAAGTTCAGACACTATGCACATTTTCATAAGGGAATGTTATCCAAACGTTAGGCATCTCCATCATGCGGGACATTACATTTCAAAAGGTTATTTGTCCATATCTCGTGGACCATCTAGGCGCGATAACTGAGGCGGGAATGGAAGGTGCATTTGTATTCACGTTTGTTTAAAGGCTGTCACACCAAAACCAGAATCAGAGACTCGACTTTGACCCGCCAAGCTACAGTTCTGTGAAGAGTTACGCGGCTAAGCAGGGTATGAAATCGGTTGTTGAAGCGGTCGTGAAGCAAGGGAAAGAGCATTCGATGACAATGTTCCGGAATAACTGCCGTCCAGATTCAAAGAGAATATTGGAAGAAATGACGAGAAGCACTGGGACATGAAACCTGATTCCAGGATCTCATTTGGAGCAGTTGCCGTCTACCACAGAAGGCGCTGAATGCCTTGTGCTGCATTGTTTGTTCAGCGTGCGTAGTGACCCGATTTTAGAGGCATATCATACTTTCGATTGCACCACAACTGAATTGCTTACGGCATCCTGCCGCTGGAAGTTCCGTTTCTGAACAAAGGACTATACGATATACTTCTCCACCCGGGACTGTATCCTTTCACAGAAGTGGCACTTTAGCGTCAGCGGCCTTTCATTCACGACATCGAAACTGGTTTCCACTGGTTCGTTGCTGTTTGTAACGCAGTTCGGGTTTGCGCATTTCACTATCCCTTTCACTACCCTGGGCAGCTGCACCTTTGTCTTCTCAGCCACATTGTAATCCCTGATGATGTTGATGGTTGCACGGGGAGCAATCAGTGCAATCCTGTTCACCTCCCTCGTGTCGAGTTCCCTGTCTTCAATCTTGACAATATCCTTCCACTCCTCCTTCTTGCTCCTGACACGCATTGCGACACTGATTGTGCTCTTTATGTTCTCACCAGTGACACCTAGTATCTTGAGCACGGTGAGTGCTGCCCCGGTTTCGATATGATCGATGACTGTCCCGTTTCGTATCGGCTGGACTTTCAGTTCCTTCAGAATTCCGCCCCCATAAGCATTGAGAGTATGGCCATCCTGACTGGTATGCCGTTGGCCGCCTGTTTGAAGTAAAGGGAATGCGGCGTGCTGTCCACTTCGGGAGAAATCTCGTTTATGCGCGGAAGAGGATGCATAACAGAAAGCGTTGACTTGCCCTGCGACAGCAGCCTGCTGTCTATTCTGTACGAGCCTGCCACCTTTGCATATTCAGTTGCATCAGCGAAACGCTCCTTCTGAATTCTGGTGACATAGAGTATATCAGCCTCCCTGACTGCATCTTCGAGAGCAGTTGCATATTTTGGCTTGATTCCCTTTGACTCAATCTCGGCAATGACTTCCCTTGGCATTTCAAGTGAAGGTGGTGCAACAAATGTCAGATTGGCACCGAACGTGGCAAGCGCTTCGGACAGGGAGTGTACGGTTCTTCCGAACTTCAAGTCTCCCAGTATAACCACATTCAACCCCTCAAGCCTCTCCTTCGACTCAAGCATAGTGAACAGGTCAAGTATTGTCTGAGTGGGATGCTGCCCCGCACCATCACCCGCATTGATTACCGGCTTGCTGCTCACGTCAGCCGCGAGCCTTGCCGCCCCCTCAAGAGGGTGCCTGATAACGAGTATGTCCGCATATGATTCAGTGACCCTTATCGTATCAGACAGGTTCTCCCCCTTCTCTATGGAGGTACCCATCGGCGAGGAAAATCCCATGACAGTGCCCCCAAGTCTGAGCATCGCCGACTCGAAAGAAAGTCTTGTGCGTGTCGAGGGCTCATAGAAGAGTGTTCCGAGAATCTTGCCGTCGAGTGGGCGGATTTTCCTCTCGCCGGAGGCATACGGCAACATCTGTTTTGCCCTCTTAAGAACGAGTGAAATCTGCTGCTTCGAGAAGTCCCTGATGGATACAAAGTCAGAAAACTGCGGGTTCCCCATCTGACACCATTGGTGATGATGTGTTCACAGTATTAAATCATAGGGGTATACTGCAACCGGACGCTCTGTCGCCATTGCAGCTGGATGCCATCATTATCGGCGGATGATATCTTTTAATTGCAGTGGACTATCGTTCCACCATGATCGACATCAGATCGCGATATTTCATCTCTAAAAATGCTGTCTGCATGCTGGGTGGAGTCACCTTCAACGTACCAGGCGTGCTTTTTTGCCGAGACAGGCGAGAGTGACGAGTATGGAAATCAGTTCGAACTTCTGCTCGCAGACAAGAAGCTTCATACCGGAAAAGTCCAGTTTATCGCTTCCAAAAACGAAATGGTTTGGGGTGAAAGGAAGGTGGAGTTTGATAAAGGGGTTGTCACCATGCCAAATTTCATACCGTTCTCCTCTATGATAAGCGGAATAGAACTGAGCTATCAGAGGGATCGGACTGCTGCCGTGTTTGTTGCCCTTGGAACAAATGAGACAATTGAAAAGGAGCTGGACGGAGTGGCTGCTGAGCTCATCGAAATATCAAATGCACCCGAGGCTTGCAGGGATCCCTATGATATGGCGGGCACCGCGGTGGGAGCACGAAGGAAAGCAGGAATCAACAGGATACTGTATGCTCCGGGCGTGGCGACTCCTCAGAATCTTTCACTCCTGATTTACTCTGGCATAGATCTGGTTGATTCCACATCGGCAGACCTCTCTGCGCAGACCGGCAGGGTGTTTGTCGACGGACTGGTGTATGAAGCTTCTGCACTGGACAGCGGAGTATGTGCATGCCCTG
The DNA here is from genome assembly GCA_021796175.1 of Thermoplasmata archaeon. Taxonomy (GTDB): domain Archaea; phylum Thermoplasmatota; class Thermoplasmata; order Sysuiplasmatales; family Sysuiplasmataceae; genus JAJZXY01. The sequence goes on along the minus strand of JAJYOM010000085.1, from coordinate 1,197 downwards.
CCTGCAGTTCAGGGATGCAGGATATGCCGCTCTGGCACAACAGGTTCCAGATGCTCGCTGAAATGAACAGGTGCAGACTGGCAATTTCGGGCGGCAGACTGCGCGAATATGTAGAAGCGAGAACTTCAGTCTCCCCCTGGAACACTGAGTTCCTTAGATATCTGGACAGGAATCACTACGGGACAATCGAACTGTATGTGCCTGATGCCCGCACGAGAATAAGGGCAGCAACCGAGCATTCACTCACAAGGCCGGATATTGTGAGGTACGTGAACAGGTTCTATGAGAGATATACACCGCCAGAGATGAGTGTAGCCTTGCTCGTTCCCTGTTCAAACAGGAAACCGTACTTCATGTCGAAGTCTCACCGTATGTTCATCGATGCAATAAGGGCTTCATCAAACGCAGGTCAGGTTCACCTCATAACGATCACCTCGCCATTGGGTGTGGTGCCCGAAGAGCTTGAGACAGTTTTTCCAGCTGCGAACTACGATATAGCGGTCACAGGCAACTGGTCCCATGAGGAGAAAAAGAGGTCGATTGAAATGCTCAGGCATGTCCTCAGGAGCGGAAGCTATTCACTTGTCATCTCTCATCTTGCAGATGAGCGTGATTTCATCAATGCGGCGCTTGCCGAAGCGGGAAACAGGTTTGTGGACACTTCTGAAGGGAGCACGAGAACGGCTTCATCCCTGAGGAGGATAACGGAATCCATAGACTCTGTGAAGGGATTGCACCCAATTTCGTGGGAGGGAAGAATGAAGTCGCTGCTCTCAAACCTTGCCAGGTTTCAATTCGGAAACGGCGGAAGTGACATTCTCTCCGGCGCCCGCCTCTCAGGCAGATACCCGAATCTGAGAATTGTCAGGAACGGAGTGCAGATGGGTATGCTTACAGAGCACAGGGGAGTCATATCCCTAACCCTTCAGGGTGCAGAAACAATATGCAACTCCATTCCGGATTACACGGTTGAAATGGCGGATTTCAAGCTTATAGGCAACCTGTTCGCAGCCGGTGTTGTCTCTGCAGGCAAATCCATACGGATTGGTGACGAAGTCATAATACGAAGGGACGGGACAGTTATGGCGGTAGGGGTGGCATCAATGAGCGCAGCTGAAATGATGGAAAAGAGGAAGGGGGAGGCAGTGCGTGTCAGGCATCTGAGGAAGGAGGAAGCTGGCGGATAAGCCATCACCA
>JAJYOM010000084.1 GCA_021796175.1 Thermoplasmata archaeon | reverse complement strand
ATCTTCACCGGCGGGACAGGGCTGACATCGAGGGATGTCACCCGCGAAACTGTTCTGCCCCTCATGGACAGGCAGATAGACGGTTTCGGCGAGCTGTTCAGGTATATCAGCTTCCAGGAGATAGGAAGCGCGGCACTGATGAGCAGGTCATTCGCCGGCATAATAGGCAGGAAGCCGGTCTTCTGCCTGCCGGGTTCCACTGAAGCTGTCAGGCTCGCCATGGAGAAGCTGGTGCTTCCGGAGATAGGCCACATCCTCAGGGAGGTCAGGAGGTGAGCGCCCGGTGGAGCTACAGGGAACTTGATCATGCAATAAGGACAGTAGTGAACTGCAGCCGTCCACTGCAGGGCTCAGAGACTGTAAGCCTGGACTCTGCACTTGGCCGGGTTCTTTCATTGACTGTAAAGGGCAGGCTTAACGTCCCTCCTTGGGACAGGTCGACTGTTGACGGCTATGCAGTAAGAAGCATTGATACGGCAGGCACGGGCAGCGTGTCTCTCACGGTTGTCGGGAATGTGAGAGCCGGCGAGTTCTACAAAGGCAGGGTCGGCAAGGCGGAATGTGTGAAGATAGCGACCGGTGCACCCATGCCCGCGGGGACAGATGCCTCAGTGATGTTTGAGCGTACTTCAGAAGTAAAAGAAACTGTTACCGTACCGTGCGGCATCGAAAGAGGGGATGAAGTCTCCACAAAAGGTGTTGACATAAAGAAGGGAAGTACAGTCGCAAGGGCGGGAAGTGCAGTCACCCCGGGTGTCATCGGCGCTCTCGCATCGCAGGGTATGGGGAGCGTGAAAGTCGCACGCAGGCCGGTCGTGGCTGTAGTGCCCGGAGGGAATGAAATAGCGCCCGTTGGAGGGAAAGCGTCAAAAGGGCAGATTTATGATGTGAACTCCCACACAATTTCTGCAGTTGTTTCACGCTCGGGCGGCATACCGGTGATAATGCCGAATGTGCGTGATGACAGAAGTGCTGTGAAGAGAACCATGCTTTCGGCACTCAGGCATGACGCATGCGTTTTCTCAAGCGGGAGTTCAGCGGGACAGAGGGATTTCGTTGCCGGTGTGATACGGGAGGAGGGCAGGCTCCTGTTCCATGGGATAAGGGTCAGACCGGGGAGGCCTACAATGTTCGGCACTGTCCACGGAAAACCGGTATTCGGTCTTGCGGGCCATCCAGTCTCGTCATTCATCGGTGCTCATTACCTGCTTGCACCCGCTGTAAGGAGAATGGCCCGCCTTCCGCCCGCAGTGCCCGTGACGGTCAGGGCGAAATACGCCGGCAGCGAGCCTGCCGATCCGCACATGACTCACCTGATTCCTGTAAGCGTAACAGGCGCTGCCTGCAGGCCGGTGTTCAAGGAATCGGGCGCGATCACCAGCATTTCAGCAGCCAGCGGCATAGTGAAGCAGCAGAAGGGAATGGCGATTGCCGACGGCGAAACAGTTGACGTCGAAATATTGCCCTGAACCAGACTGCATTATTCAGACATCCACCATGCGCAGGTCCTCGCCTATTGCGCACTGTACGGGGCCGGCGTCCTTCAGCACCTTGTATTTGGCCTTCTTCGTGCCAAGCGGGAAGCAGAGCCTGTAGTTCGGGCAGGAAAGCACGTGGCAGCTACGTGCATCAGGGGTTATCAGCGACCCCTCAATTGCCTGCCTCCTCCTTACCGCTATCCTGCTCTGTATTTCCTCCACCCTGACAATGCGCACCCCTTCCTCATGTATGACGCATTCGTCGTGATGCTTTGGTCTGACTTCGGCCACTCTGTAATGCTGTCCGGGTTCAAGATTCAGACAGGCGATCTTGAGCTTGCACTCCCTGCACTCAGGTGCCCCGCCGTTGAATACAAATTCCGTTCCTACCTTTGCTATATGTTCCCCTATCAGTGTAATGCCTGACACAAAAACCAGCTCCTGTTACCGACGCGTATAAACGTGACATGAAACTCTGATTACCGCGGTCATACATGAATTTGTCCACTGGAATCAGCGATGGTTACAGGACCATAGTTTTCTTTGCCAGCATCAGAGCCGATTTCCTTGTCAGCGGTTTTCTGTCAAGTACTGTGTACCTTTCCTTCCTCATGGAGGATGACATAAGCATTGCTTCGACCAGCTGCTCCCCCGTTATGCCCAGGCCCTCGATGTCGGTGGGGCATCCAAGTTTCAACAGCGACGAACGCAGTATCTTCCAGTCGGCGCCCTGATGCGCCGTCATCATTATTGCCCCCACGCCGCACTGTTCTCCGTGCAAGGCAGTTCCTGCACCGATGGCGTCCAGCGCATGGGAGAAAAGGTGCTCAGAGCCGCTCGCAGGCCGTGAGGAACCTGCAACGCCCATCGCCAGTCCAGATGCTATTATCGGCCTCACTGCAAGCCATGTTGAAGTCTCGTCGTTCCTTCTGATTCTTCCTGAATCCCTCATTATTGAGCCGGACGCATAGCTGGAAAGTGCATAGGCAGTGGTGCTCATCATCTCCTTTCCGGCCTTTGCCGCAATTTCCCAGTCCCTGAGTGCGCTGGAATTGCTCAGCACATCCGCGCATCCGGAGGCCAGCATCCGATAGGGCGCCCTGGAAATTATGCGCGTGTCTGCAACTATCGCGATTGGTGTGGCGCCCTCCAGTGAAAGGTGCTTTCCGTCCTTCACAATCGACGCGCGCGGCGAGGATATGCCGTCATGTGATGCCGAGGTCGGGACGCTTAGAAATTCAGCGCCTGCACTCCTGGCCGCCATCTTGGCAAGGTCAATCTTGCTTCCGCCGCCTACCCCCAGAATCATGTCCGGGCGGAATTCTTCTGCCCTGGATATCAGACCGTCAAGATTCGCCTGCGTAGCCTCGCCGGTGAGCACCGTGTTTACAGTTACAGACTTTCTTGAGAGAAGCCTTTCAACTGTCCTTCCGGCAATTGCTGATGTCTTACCCCCTGTGACAAGCATCGCCTTCTCCCCGAGGCGCAGGCTTTCCACTACTTCGCCGATCTTCCTGATAACCCCGTGTCCTGCCAGTACGACTCTCGGGAACACCATGGCCTTGGTCTTTGTGAAATGCTCCTGCATCATCCGTCCCACTCTATAAGGGAGAAGACTAAGAAACTTGCCAGCCACAGAAGTTTCCCGGCCGCAGATTGCTTCAACTGGCCACAGCGGCAACCAGGACGAACAACCGGCCATATCGAGTGTATTTCACAGTGAGTCGTACACGTTCATGATCCGCCCTGCATATGTCCTTCATCCGTAGAATTCCACTTTTTCTTCCCTGGCCCTGACCTTCCTGACTTCCTTCTCCTGCTTGATCACGTCAACATACAGTACAGCACTGCAGGGAATAATCCTGACATTTCCCGTTTTCCCGTTTTTATCCGTCCTGATCGCCAGAGCGCTCTCTTCGCCGAACTGCTGATAGCCCAGGAACTCGCCCTCTGTCTCTATTGCCTGTTCCGTTGAGCCTGCACTAATCACCCTGTATATCGATCCCCTGACAAGCGTGTAGTTTACGTCATCGCTCATTTCCTCACCTCCGAAAGCAGCTGTATATGGTCGACTGTCTTCCTGTAGGAATCCATCGCGGCCTCCACATTCGATTCGGTGAAATTCCATGCTTTGCTGAGATTTCCGTATCTCAGCCTGTACCCTTTTCTCTGTGCTCCCTCCCTTTCAACATGTGCCTCTTCCAGGAGGTCAAGCGACTTGAGCTTGTTGATGTGCCTGTAAACTGTGGCCTTTGTCGCCTCAAGGTCAGCTGCTATGTCCTCAATTAACCACGCCTTCTCGGATCTCCTGAGGAAGTAGTCCCTGAAAATCCTGAACGGTATGCTGCTCTCAATGTCCGAAGCATCGTTCCTCGGCGTATAGCCGGGAGGGAGGTAGCCAACCTGCGAAAGGAAGATTGAGAGCACCTCGTCAATGTCCCCGAGCGGCGTGAGCGGTGTGTTTGAAACAACGGTTATTTCGAATGCCATCTTCACTGGATTGATGTAAGAGATATAAAAATATAGGTTGAAATCGACTGCTGCCGGATAATTAATAGGCACGTCTGAAATCTGGAAGCGATGAAATTGAGTATGGCAGTCGTCGGGCTTGGTTGCATCAGCCCCCGCCTGCAGTGTTCCTTCTATACTGAAAAACTGGGCCTGCGTTCTGTAAGGGAAGAGGAGAACTACGCCGTCATTGACTGCGGCGGCGTTTCTCTGGAGCTGATACGTTCCCGGCTAACACACCCGCAGGAGCTGCAGTTCGAGGTGGAAGGCATCGACAGTGCAGTCGCTGAACTCAGATCAAAGGGCGTGGAATTCGAGGAGATTGAGATAGGCATGAGGCAGGACGGCACTTTCGCCACATCGCTGATAGGCGAGACATACTGGGGGAGGTACGCAGTGCTGCACGATCCGGAGGGAAACAGTGTGATGCTTGCTGAGCATGACGCGGACTGGTTTCCATATATGCCCGGCTGGTTTACCGAAGATGCAGAAAGTCATCGTCAGACGAATGGATGACAGTATCACAAATACTGGCAAGGCTTAATAATGAGAAATGCCATCAGAGGAAGCGGGATGCACATTGATGGCTATCAAGGGAAAAGGTGACGAGTGGATTTACGTCTATGCGGTCAGGTCCGATTCCACCGGAAGGGTCAGGACAGTCAGCATAGTGAAGGACAGGACTTTTTGCGACTGCCCTGCGTTTGACAGGCTCGCTACCTGCGAGCACATAGAGGTCGCATGGCGCCTGTACTGCAGGGAGGAGAGCAGGAACAAACACCTGGGGCTGGAGTTCCTGCCAACTGGAGAAAAAGCTCACACTTCTTCCAGCGAGTAGCTGCCGTCGGCCCTCACAGCTATCAGCTGTCCCTTTCCAAGGTCATGCCATTCATGCCCTTTGCTCTTTACCTGTGAAATCATCAGCCCGCCCTCTATGCTGCAATAACTGAGCGGGTAGTAGGCGTCCGGTTCGATGTAGTCCCTGAAACCAAAGAGGCTGCTGCCGTCTGTGGCGAGCAGCACAAGCCCGGTATATTTACGGCTCCTGGCCTGCCTTATGCCATCTATCAGTGCATCGTGGAAGTTCAGTGATGCATTCTTCTCCACTATGTACCTGAAGAGCAATTCAGTGTCCGTGACGTCCTCGCCCGGTCCGCCTTCGAACTGGACAGTCCCGTTGTGCGCAAGGGCAAGTCTGCCGTTCACGAATGGATGGGAGTTTTCCTGTCTGACCGATCCGCGCGATGCGTTCCTGAGGTGCACAATTGCGACGCCATTCTCTCCCTTCAGTTTCTGCACCGAGGCAAGGAATTCCAGGTTCCCGAAGGCGCTCTTTGCCTGCCTGCCGAGATAGCCATTGCTTTTCCCGTCATCAAGATACAGGCCCCAGCCGTCCACCTGGCCCCGGCCATCCGGTGATATCTCAGAATGGGCGTACGTGCCGAAGGCCTCGAATTCGTCCACTGGAAAGCCTTTGGACGAGATTGAACCCATCATTCTACACATGTTTTCACATGTGTCGCTCTATGGCATCCTTTATCATCGATTTGGGGACTGCGCCGATAATCGTGTCTACATGCTCCCCGCCCTTGAATATCAGCAGCGTGGGAATGCTCATTATGCCGTATTCGGCGGGTGTGACCGCATTCGCATCGACATCCAGTTTTCCGAAGACAACCTTGCCGCTCATCTCCCTGGCAAGCTGCTCCACGGAGGGAGCGATCATCCTGCACGGCTGGCACCATCCAGCCCAGCAGTCCACTACAACCACTGGATATTTCCTGATAGTTTCCTTGAACGAGTCATCTGTCACTACAACCGGCTTGTCTAAAGTTCCGTTGCCTGCCATACTTCACTTCTCTGCGCGATCAGAAAAGGGTTTTGTAGATAAACTTTGCCCGTGCCTGCCTGTCACTTCATCACCAGTTCGCCGTTTCTCTTCCATCGGAAGCTGAGCCTCCTCCTTCCCCTGTGCAGTTTCTTTCCGAGCACGTATCCGGCAATGAGAGGGAATGACACGCTGGCTTCGACATATGCAGTGGCGGTGGTCGCCTTCTTCTGTATCTTCCCCCATGATCTGGCTTCTTCCAGCGTGCTGCCGCTCAGCCCGCCCCAGTGCGGCACATCGGTGGTGAGCTGCAGTGCGTAGCTGTGCCCCTTGACGTCCGTGTTGAACGCGTACCCTGCCATTACCTCGGCGTCATTTATCCAGTTCTTCGGTGTTCCTCCGCCTATGTATAGAACGCCTGTCTTCTTCGAATTCAGTATTATTTCGACCAATTCGTAATTGTCCTTGATCGAGTCGAGCACAAAACCCTCCTTTTCCTTCAACTGCTTGAAGTGCAGAAGCGTAAGCCCTATTCCTATCGAACTGTCGTTCAGAGCCGGGCTGAAAACGGGAATGCCCCTGCTGTACGCTGTCTTCAGTATCGACTGCTCGTCATCCAGCTTCGAGGAAAGCGCTTCCATGACTTCGCGCGATGAATAGACACCAGGCCCCATCGATTCAATTATGCCGGCAATGTACCTGTCCGTCTCCTCGAATTTGAATTCGTCAACATATGTATCGTATATCCTGTCAATCGCCATGTCCCGCAGGACTGCATCGTCTGCAAACGGGCTTCCTCTGTAATGCCTGTACCCCCTGGCCTGATAAAGGTCCTGATAGAGGACAGCACCCGTCGAAACAAGCACATCAACGAGCCCCCTGTCAATCAGATCCCTGATAACCTTCCTGAGCCCGGCTGCAATCAGCGCTCCTGAGAGACCCAGTATTACAGTGGGCCTGTCCCTGTCGGTGAGCATGTTCTCATACACTTCGGCAGCA
>JAJYOM010000083.1 GCA_021796175.1 Thermoplasmata archaeon | reverse complement strand
GCTGTTCAATGCAATACTTGGGGAGGATTACCCTGTGATACAGGGAGTGTTCTACATACTTGCAATCACAGTGATTGGTGCAAACTACATTGCAGATCTGATTTACTCAGCTGTTGACCCGAGGATACGATTCACATGAGTCCGAAAAACCTGCTCGTAAGCTCGTCCGGCGAGGATACTTTCGTCAGGAAGCTTCTGTACAACAGGGCAGCGCTTGCAGGACTGATCATGCTGCTGGTACTCGTTTTCATTGCGCTGCTTGGGCCGCATATCGCTCCCTACAGACCGGACAGATTTGTAGCGCAGCCGTATCAGCCGCCCAGTGCATCGCACCTCTTCGGCACGGACGGACTGGGGCGTGACGTGTTCAGCCAGATGGTGTACGGTACGAGCCTTTCGCTCGAGATCGGCTTTGTCTCTGCAATAGGCATAACACTCCTGGGGACATCGGTGGGAATAATCTCTGGATATCTCGGCAGATACGTTGATGAGATACTGATGAGGGTCGTGGATGTGCTGCTGGTCATACCCTCGATAGCGTTCATGATATTCGTGGCTGTCATTCTCGGCCCGGGGCTGGAGTCCATACTGCTTGTGATAATACTCTTCGGATGGCCGCCCATGGCAAGGATGATACGTTCCCAGACACTAAGCCTCCGCGAACGGGAGTTTGTGGAGTCTGCAATTGTCAGCGGAACACCCAAGCGCTATATCCTGTTCAGGATGATATTTCCCAATGTGATCAACCTGGTCATAGCCAACGGCATACTCGCAGTCATATACGGAATTATAGCGGAAGTGTCGCTTGCCTTCCTGGGTATCGCGTCCACAAAATCGTACAGCTGGGGAACTGTGCTTTACAATGCACAGAACGAGGGAGCGATCTACCATGGCGGACTGCTGTGGATTCTCGCGCCGGGAATATTCATTGCAGTGACAGGTGTGGCGATAACGCTGATTGCAAGGGCAATCGGGGACATCACTGACCCGCGTTACAATGCACTGGGGAGGTGAGAGAACGCTGCTTGAGCTGAAGGATCTGACTGTCACATTCCCTTCGAAAAGGGGTGAGGTGACGGCTGTCGACAGCCTGACATTGAGCATACAGGAGGGTTCTGTATTTGGTCTTGCAGGTGAATCCGGATGCGGAAAAACAACCACAGGACTTGCTTTGCTCAGGATGATCAAACCGCCAGGTGTTGTGGCAGGGGAGATAGATTTCGACGGAAAGAAGATAATGTCGATGAAAGAGGAGGAGCTCAGGAAGTTCAGGTGGAAGGAAGTCTCGATGATCTTCCAGGGTGCGATGAGCAGCCTCAACCCGGTCAAGACGGTTGCAAGCCAGATCGCAGACGCGATAATGGATCATTCGAGAATGACAAGGCGCGAGGCATTCCGGATTGTCAGGGAACTTGTCGGGAAGGTGCATCTCCCGCCCGACAGCCTGAACAAGTACCCGCATCAGCTCAGCGGCGGCCAGAAACAGAGAGTTGTCATTGCAATGGCAATTGCACTGAAGCCAAAACTGATAATTGCGGATGAGCCGACAACTGCGCTGGATGTAGTTTCGCAGGACAGAATACTCAACCTTCTGCGCGAAGTTGTCCGTGAGAGCAAATCCACTGTTCTCTTCATATCCCATGATCTGTCTGTCCTTTCAGCAATGTGCGACACGATAGCCATAATGTACCTCGGCTCAATAGCGGAGCAGGGGAGGGTGGAAGATGTGCTGCGGTCACCGATGCACCCCTACACTGAAGCGCTGATAAGCTCAAACATAACACTTGACAGGCGTGGCACAAGTGTGGAGTCCATCAAGGGTTATCCGCCCGTGCCGATACAGCTCCCCAGGAATTGCAGGTTCAGCGACAGGTGCCAGTTCGCGACCGATGAGTGCAGGAACAGCGAGCCGCCGGCGGTTACTGATGGACAGGAACATGTGGCCTACTGCTTCCACCCGAGGAAGAGGAATGCAGGAAAGTAAATTCATCACTGTCAGGGATCTGACAGTCAGATTTGAGTCCAGGGAGAGGACTGTCAATGCAATTGACAACGTCAGCATTTCGCTTAACAGGAATGACAGAATAGCAGTTGTGGGCGAAAGCGGTGCAGGAAAGACAACACTCGCCAGGTGCCTTGTCGGCCTTACGAGGCCGACATCCGGCAGCATACTCTTCAATGGAAAGGACATTCACAGGGGGCGGCACAGCGACAGGAAACTGTTCAGGAAATCTGTCCAGGTGATATTCCAGGATCCGTACGATGCAATGAACCCGAAGCAGAACATACTGGACTACCTTTCGATGCCGCTCAGGTTCCTGGTGGGCAATATGGGCAGGCAGGAGCTGAGGAACAAATGTGCGGAATTGCTGGACTCGGTTGGCCTTCAGGAAGATCTTCTGAACAAGTACCCGCATCAGCTCAGCGGCGGACAGAAACAGAGAGTTGCGATAGGCAGGGCGCTCGCCAGCGATCCGGAGTTCCTGATTGCAGATGAACCGACAAGCATGCTTGACGCTTCTGCCGCTGCAGGCATCCTGAATCTTCTCAAACGACTCGCCGATGACAGGGAGATGGGATATGCAATCGTCACGCACAACATGGGTGTTGCCTCCTATACGGCCGATAAGATTCTTGTCATGTATTCTGGCAAGATTGTTGAACAGAGGGGGACAGATGCCCTTATCTCCTCCCCAATGCACCCGTACAGCAGCGTGCTGCTGCAGCATGCGCCGAGGTCGATAGGAGTAATGTTTGAATCCGGAACTGCAAAGAGCAACAGAACCGGGTCGGAACCTGCCGAAGTGGATCCATGGTCACTGAGCGGATGCAGATATCGTAAACTGTGCGATCGGGCGATATCCGTGTGTGAACAGGCATTCCCTCCTCTTCTCGATACCGGGAAGGAGGGAAGGGTGGCATGTTACAATCCGCTAAAATATGGTCAAAAATAGGACACAGATTGCGGTCAGGCTGCCCGGGTGCCTTTCCGGGAAATGAGCTGGCTCCCATTGGGGAATATCGGTTCATTCCGTACGCACTGATCCAGCAGGAAAGCATCGGTCAGATCAAACAGTGCATCGGATGTCGCGATTTGCGGTTGCTCAGCGATGCAGCGCTGTATGTATTCTGCTGACATGATTATCCGGATATCCATTCAGATAGTCTTCGCCTGTCTGATGAATTCCCATCCTTTTCACATAAGGACTGCCCGATGACAAAGGTCTTCATCAAATATGCCGGACTGACTTTGTTTGTCTCAAGCTCAAGTCTGAAATACAGGTCCCGTGTCAGGAGGATGATTATGCGTGGATTTAGCGCTGGATTAAAAGGCGGAGCCTATGCGCTCATTGCCAGCACGCTCTGGGGTCTTTCAGGGACTGCCTCGTCTGCATTGTTCTCTGTCTACCACATGCCATATCTTTCGCTCCTCACGATAAGAATGCTGCTATCCGGTGGAATACTTTACCTCTTCCTGAGGCCGCCGGTTCCCAGTGGGAGGATAGGCCTCTTCCTGCTTTTCTCGGTCAATCTTGTCGCAGTCCAGCTGACCTACCTCGCCGCTATCAACTACACTAATGCGCCTACAGCCACGATCCTCCAGTATCTGTTTCTTCCAGCGGTCTTCATCTACGAGCTTTTGAAAGGAAGGTTAAGGGGAACAATTGTGCTGACGGGCATGCTTGCGATCACGATAATCGGCATATTCGAGCTGACCACCAGTTTTCCATCACGGGGCCTCGGGCTGGTACTTAACCCTCTGGGACTCGCATTTGGTGTGTTGTCGGCCGTAGCTGCCGCGACCTATACGCTTCTGTCACCTGCAATGATCAGGGAGTTCGGAGCCGAGAGTTCGGTGACGTGGGGACTGGGCGCAGGAGGTGTCATTTCCCTGCCGCTGGGTCTGTATCCGGCCATAAGTTACTTCAGTGTACTGGGCCATACCCTGCTGCCACAGGTAATGCTGCTGGTGCTGTTTGTATCCGTTCTTGGTACGATGCTTGCTTTCACTCTCTTCATAAAGAGCATGAGCAGTATTTCGGCAACACAGGCCTCGCTCTCGGCAACCATGGAGCCATTGGCTGCCGCTGCCTCCTCCTTCGTATTTCTTGGACTGGCGATGTCTCCATTGCAGTATTTTGGCGGTGCGCTGATAGTCGGTTCAATAGTCATGGTTCAGATAAAAGGTGGTGGAATGTTCAGTGAACGGGAGTCTTAGGACAAGGAGAACTCAGCTCCGCGATTACGAGCACTGACATTGCTCTGGCAGCGGTGCTGCCCGCCTGCAATACCTTTCTGCCGAAAAGGCGATTTTTACAATTCCACCATCCATTGAAACAGGTGCATTTTATAGAATACGTTTATCAATGACGTGGAAGCTAGATATTACCATTTGCGCATATAACTGACAGGCAAGTGAGCCACTGCCAGACACTCTCATATCAGAAAGCGGGGAAACAGAAAGATCGAGGAGGGACGGCGGTCGAATGCTGCTGTCCTGGATTGATGCATTCAGAGGCTTCTACAGCAAGGATGGGAAAAAATACGGCCAGGATTTCGTGACAAGGATGCTTTACTCGGCAAGGAGTGTAATACTTGTCATTTCCTTCCAGGCGGCTCTAATCGGAGGTCTGCTTGCGCTGATCTACAATTCATTCAACCTGGTCCTGTTCCTGCTTGTGACGATTTCGTTTGTGCTGCTGCATGTTGAAAGCAATCTTCTCAACGACTACTTCGGGTACAGGTACGGTCATGATACACCTGACTCGCCGAGGAGAAGATACACTCTTCATCCTCTGGCTGACAATGTTGTTACGGCTTCAGAAATGAGGGCAACAATCATCTGCATACTGGCAACGCTGATAGTAGTAGCCGGATATCTGACATATGTGCGGGGCCCTGTTATTTTACTGCTGGCGGCTGCAGGTGCTTCACTTCTGTTCCTCTACGATGTCTCTTCTGTCTCACTGAAATCCGTGGGTCTGGGCGAGATAGCCTCCTTCATTGTGTGGGGTCCCCTGATGATTCTTGGCGGATTCTACGTGATTGCCGGCACTTTCAGCCTGCCGGTATTGCTTGCGAGCATACCGTATGGTCTTGGCGTAATGTCGGTCCTTCTTGGAAAGCACATTGACCAGATTGCGTTTGACAGTGGCAGGAATATAGGCACACTACCTGTAAGGACAGGAGAGTCGGGCGCCCGATTCATACTCATTGGCACGATAGTCCTGATGTATGCAGTAACTCTCCTTTCAGCCGCGCTGCTTCTGATTCCTTTCACACTGCTGCTTGTATTTGCGAACAGCGGCAGACTGCTGAAGGCGATCGGTGTCATCAGGTCGGAAAGACCTGAAACGCCGCCGGAAAACTACGTGGGATGGCCACTGTGGTATCACAGGCAGGCTCTCCGGCATAATGCAAGATTCGGATGGTATTACATAACAGGCCTGCTGGCATTTGCGGTGCTTCTTGCAGCCCACATCCAAATTCCGCTGTTCTGATCTCTGATGAACACGGGTTGGGGCATATCGTCCGATTGCCTCATGAAAATAATTCAGATTGCCATTATCTGGACGAATTTCCCAAAACAAATCCGATATTTTGATAGCGTGCTACTGATTCTTTAAAGTGGAATCAGTGAGAGACTGTGCGGGCTGAAAGATTTCCAGTATCCTTCAGAACCGGCTACAGGATATCAGTGGTTCGCTGGCTGGAGTATAAAAAAATATGCCTTTGGATTGATACAATGAATGTCACGAGCGCAACTATTTATAAAATACCATGGTTTTTTCCGGCATGTCGTACGAGGCTGAAATAAGCAGGACAAATCCTTCACTAGTGCTTTTCCTCATAGATCAGTCCAAATCTATGAGCCACAAGCTGCCCGGAGGCGAGAGATCTAAGGCGCAGGAGGCCTCAGATGCGGTCAACAGGCAGATAGGAGAGTTTGTCCTGAGGTGCACCAAGAGCGACGGAATTCGCGATTACTTCAATGTAGGCGTGATTGGTTACGGTTATGTGACCGGCAAAGCAGGTTCAATACTGAGGGGAAAGGTTGTCAACCCGATTTCCTCACTTGCGACCAGCACGCTCAGAGTTGAGAAGAGGCAGATGAAGGTTTCCGATGGAGCCGGAGGAATGACTGAAGTCGATTATGACTTCGGTGTCTGGTTTGACCCCGTTGCCAACGGGGACACGCCCATGTGCAAGGGACTTTCGATTGCAAAGGACGTGATAAAGGAGTGGACGGAGAGCCACACAACGTCATATCCGCCGATTGTGATCAATATAACGGACGGCCAGGCAACTGATGGCGATCCTGTGAAGGTCTCATCGGAGATACTCAGCCTGACCACTGCAGACGGGGCGCCTCTTATCTGGAACTGCCATCTCTCATCCAATCCGGCCGTTCCAATATCATTCCCCTCTTTCGAGTCGGAATTGCCAGATGACAAATATGCAAGATCGCTATTTACGATGTCCAGCGAGCTCCCGTCCCAGTATATCGGCTACGCCAGGGAAATGCAGGTTGACCTGAAGGACAGTGCCCGGGCATATGTCTTCAATGCCCAGCTTGAGCAGCTGGTCCAGTTCATAGATATAGGAACAAGGGGACCGCAGGGGCAGATGCAGTAGTTGCTCTACGTCAGGGAATTTCACAGAACCAAGACGGGAAACAGCGAACGTGAGTATGAGGATGCGTTCGCTTCAGACACCACCAGCGGAGTGTTCGCTATTGCGGACGGTGCCACGGAGTCGAGCTTTTCTGATATCTGGGCAAAGTCACTTGTGACTACATTCGCGGAAAACCCGCTCTGGGAAGGATGCGAT
>JAJYOM010000082.1 GCA_021796175.1 Thermoplasmata archaeon | reverse complement strand
TTGAACTTCGGGACGGCGGCAAGAAATTCGGCGGGAAAGGTGTCTCGAAAGCAGTGGCGAACGTCAACGGTCCGATAGCGAAATCAATCTCCGGGCACCTGCCTGCAAATCAGGAGGAAATCGACAGGCTGATGATGTCCGCTGACGGTACGCCGAACAAGTCGAAACTGGGAGCCAATGCAATACTCGGTGCGTCGATGGCAGCAACACGGCTGGCTTCAATCCAGAGAGGTGAAGAGCTTTTCAACTACTTTTCGGCCGCGCTGAACGCCAGACCGCTGCTTCCCGTTCCTCTCCTGAATATAATCAATGGGGGTGTCCACGCGGGCGGCTATCTCGCTGTCCAGGAATTCCTTGTTGTGCCAAGCGGTTTCAACAGTTTCGGTGATGCAATTGCGGCCGCAGCCGAGGTTTATCAGCATCTGAAATCGGAGCTGAAGGCAAAGTACGGTCCCACATCCATCAATGTGGGGGATGAAGGTGGTTTTGCACCACCTTTCAGAACTACCTCAGAGGCACTTTCAGCCATCACGGATGCTGTCGTTGCGACCGGGTATACGCCCGGTAAGGAAATATTCCTCGCCATCGACGCAGCCGCATCCGAATTCTACAAAGATGGTCTGTACAGCATTGACGGGAAAAGGATGTCTTCAGGCGAACTTTCTGATCATTACAGATCGCTGCTGTCGAGTTTCAGGCTCATTTCTCTGGAGGACCCGTTCGACGAGGAATCGTTTGAGGATTTCTCATCCTTCACAAAGAAAGTGGGAGACGGTGTCCAGATCATTGGCGACGACCTATACGTTACAAACCCTGTCCGTATCAGGAGGGGCATTGAAATGAAATCATCCAACGCAGTGCTGATAAAGCTCAACCAGATCGGGACCGTCACAGAAACGCTGGAGAGTCTGAGGCTGACCAGCAGTGCTGGCTTTAATGCTGTTGTGAGCCACAGGTCGGGAGAGACACCTGACACCTTCATCGCGGACATGGCTGTTGGAGCGGGCACTGGCCAGATCAAGACTGGCGCGCCCGCCAGAGGTGAACGTGTGGCAAAGTACAACAGGCTGCTGGAAATTGAGAACAGCCACCCTGATATCAGGTACTCTGGCTTCGCACCGTACAAAAAACTGCTGAAAAGATGACCCTGGCGATATTGTCTGTCGTGCAGACGCTCATTATCAATTTGTATAATCGTTCTGAATAATGCTTATATGGCAAAAGCAGTCAAGCAGACGGGACACTCTAACAGTCGAGGCTGTATTGAATGGCCGGAAGGCAGCAGGGATGGTATCAATAGCCATTGGACGGAACGCGGGTAATTTCGACAGGATAAGGGATACCGCAGGAGAAGTCTTCCTCATAAAGAGCAGGAGGCTGGAGGAAGCCGTTGCTGCACTCGAACCGGAGGCTGCCCAGGATGCCAGACTACTCTGCATAACAAGGACGTTCCCTGAAAAGCTGAATACGCCAATCTCGTTCGGATCAACAGAACATTACTGGCTTACCAACCTTGTAGGGGACAGGCGGATTGCCCCTGCTTCTCTCAGCCGAATACTGTCAATAGTCAGGTCACAGGTTGAGTCTGGCAGAAGACTGGTGATACTCATTGAAGGTATAGAATACTTAATACTTGAGAATGATTTCAGCTCAGTCCTGAAGGCGCTCAACCAGCTATGCGACATTGCGCTGAACACTTCCTCCCACGTCTTTATTTCGGTGGATCCTGTGGCCCTGTCACAGCGGGAGATTGCAATGATCGAACGGACATGCAGTGCAAACACAATTGTGGATGAAGAGGATCAGTTCTGAGATTCCCTGACGGGCCTGAAACCTGACAGGCCAAGAGCGGCGGACATGTATTTCATGTCATCAACCGACAGCGCTTTTTCGCCCCTCTCTCCCGCCTTCTCAACCAGGAAGTCAATTGCCCTTTCAGTATGCAGGTCATCCCTCAGCATTTCCATGAACTTTTCAGCCGCAGGCGTAAGGCCGCCGGCAGAACCGGTCTTTACCTCCCCGGTGCCGGAGAGAGCGCCTGCCTCTTCCAGTTTCCCTCTGAGCATGCGTGCGGCTTCTGTCCATTTAGACAATTCAACTGGATCGTACTCTATATTCTCCCTGAAGTGCCTGGAAAGCAGGTACAGCCTGATTGCGTCGGCACCGTGTTCCTGCAGCAGTTCTCTGGTACCGACATAGTTCTGGAGTGACTTTGACATCTTATCGCTCTTTATGGTGACGAACGCATTGTGTATGTAGTAATTGGCAAACTCGACATTGCAGTAGGATTTTGACAGAACGGATGCAACCTCGTGGTGTGGAAATACAAGATCCAAACCTCCTCCCTGTATGTCGAGTTCGCAACCTACCTGCCTGTGGACTATGCAGAAGCATTCAAGATTCCATGAAGGTCTGCCTTCCGAATCGCGAAACGAATCAGGTTTGAAATCGCCGAGCCATATAACGAAATCGTGCTTGTCCCTCTTCTGGAATGTGTAGCCGTCAGCTTCACTGCCGGAAATAAGATTGTCCAGCTTGTCATGCAGCAGGCTTCCGAAGCCACCCCCTGAGGCCGTATCGAAGTAAACGTTGTCTCCCCCCCTGTAGCACTTGCCTTCCTCCATCAGGATGCGCGTTACCCTGTGCATGAACTCCTTTATGTGGGAGGCATTGGTGTAGACATCGTATCGAATGACGTTCAGACGGTCCATATCACGCAGAAATTCCTCCTTGTATCTTTCAGATATGACTGACGGCACAACGCCTTCCAGTGTGGCCCTCAGATCTATTTTTTCATCCACATCCGAGAAATTCTGTATGTAGTTCAGCGAGTAGCCGTCAAGCAGCAGGACCCTTCTGAGCGTGTCGAAGAAGATGTAGCTTCTGGCATGGCCCAAATGGGGCGAGTCATAAACTGTCGGGCCGCAAATATAAACATTGAGATGCCTGGGATCCAGTCCCCTTCCCCTTATGGCATCCTTAGTCTGTGTTAGTGTGTTGTATATCCTGACGGTCACCGTAACCAGGCCCAGTTGTGCCAATTGCATCAGCCTATTAATATTTCTGATCCAGGACGACGGATGTCCTGCTGCTGAATTTTGCATTGGATTCTCATATAACTTTCCCGGACGGCGTCCGGTTGCACAATTAACGGCTGGCTACCCGGATTCGAGAAGACCCACTGAGAGCACTCTCCCATTAATGACCGGGACACCTGAACTGCTTCCCATATATCCCCTGTGTACCCTCCTAGTTCTGGTGTAGGCCGCGCCTGCTGAGTCAAGCTGTGCCAGATTCTCTTCAGGTACATAGAGGTGCAGTGGCCCCTGCATGTCTCTGAGTGCGTGGAGCATGCTGCTAATGTCTGCCTTTTCAGCTATGAAGGGCGCTACCTCTGAGCCGTAATCGATGCCACCAGGGCTGCACAAGAGGTATCCGCTGACACTGCCGGAGGGTGACATGCTGTAGAATGCCTTGCAACCCTCTCTTCCCAGGATGTGCCTGAGCATCGCTGCCCGTGACTGGCGGACGAACATATTGTCAAACCGCAGAACCTCTTCACTCAGCCCTGAATAGACCGGTACTGCATGTTCCCACGCCTGCCTGGGCACTGTCACATCCCAGACAGTGCAGTCAAATGTAAAGCCAAGCCTCTCATACAGTGACCTGCTCCTGTCATATGCATAGAGCAGAAAAGTCTCAGTGCCTGCCCTATCCAGTCTTGAAATAAGCTCTTGCATCAACACCTTTCCAGTGCCAGCCTGTCTCTTCTTCTCTTCCACTATGACATTTCCTATCCAGGCTACATTTCCGTATAGGGCTGCAGTTGCCATACCGATCCTTTCACCATCATCCAATGCAATGATTCCTGTTCCGTTGGGACCCAGGTAGTATAAAAGATCATACTCTGTGAGATACCAGCGCTCGCTGTTTGTTATTGAAAGAGCAAATTCCAGATCTGTTCTGTCCAGTTTCCTGAACTCAATAGCCATGATTCGCAGCCTAAAGGTCCAATCTGTGTTAAACATTTTGTGAAGCGTAACAGGCTGTTAACCTGTTACATGTAACAGTCAGGCTTTTTAACCGATACGCCAAGTTTGTTACCCGGTGCTGTGTGTTCGGGACCACCGAACATTCCAGCAGCACCGTCTGGTGATGGATTGTCTGAAAAGGATATACGCGGGATAAGGAAGTGGGAAGTAATAGGATATGGAGTGCTGAGCATTTGTCTGAACATTCTCATGTCAGCAATGGGATTTGCGGCGGCTGCAACTTCACCTCAGCAGGAACTGGTATCGACGCTTGACAATGTGAAGAACCTGCTGATAGCTATGGGCTCTGTCATCGCCGCAATAGGGTACATACTAACTGCGTACATGTGGATGACAAGCACCGGCAATCCGGAGCAGAGAACCAAGGCACGAAAGTATTTCATGGACGTCACTTTCGGCATATTCCTTCTGTTCATATCATCCTTCCTGGTTCAGCTCGCACAGTCGCTGGTGGTGTGATGGCAATACTGCAGCAGGATCTGATTCCGCTTGTGCTTGTCGGCGGTCTGCTTTCCGCTTTTCTCTACAGGGTCGCTGTTTTCCTTGAAGACAGGCTGCTTCCCTGAGGTGCTGAAATGGCGGGAGTCAACACCATAATAATACAATCCTTTGACAGTCTTTTCAAAGGAGCGCTAATCGGCATACTGAAGGCGATTGTGCCTGCCATGTCGGTGAGCACGAATCTGTTTGCTACCGGCGTACTTCAGGCGTGGGAAGCGGTGCTGTTCATTTCAGAATCGCTTCTGTCAATCGCCGTCATACTTATCGCATATTCGCTTTTCACTGGCATTCCACTTCATGGCAGGCGTTTCACCTCTCATACGCTCTCACGCCTCATCGCAGCACTGGTACTCATGCCATTCACTCTGTATTTTGCGCAACTGCTGCTGGATGTCAATGACGCAATGACCGCTTTTGTGCTGCCGTATGGACAGCTCGCCTCGTACTCCGGAATGGTAACTGCGAAGCTCGGTGGGTACAGCATAGGTGCTATTGCAGTGATAGGACTCGTTACACTTCTGCTTTATCTTGTCCTCATAATCAGGACGCTGCTCGTATTCTTCACATCCGCTCTCCTGCCACTCGTGATTCTGTGCGATGTCTTTCCCTTCGCCAGAAGTTTCTCAAGAAAGATTGCAGTCATTTTCTTCGAAGTCGTGTTTCTGCCGTTCTTTATGGCCGTTGGTCTGAAAATAGGTATAGCAACTTCTTTTTCCACATTCAGTTCTCTGCAGGTTCCATCGCTCGTAATCGCAGGAACTTATCTTCTTCCCCTTATCATTCCTTTCGTCATATCACCCACCGGAAGCAGGATCATGCAGTTCGCTGGAATTCCAGCGCTGGGTCCTGTGCTTGCAACTGCCTCCTTTGCCTCCCTTGGAATGGCGTCCTATGCTGCCGGTTTTATCTCCACGCCCGTTAACTCGTTTCTGAGACGCGGAAACGCAGGCAGCACATCGGTTCCGGATAATACTGGCAGCCGGCGCTTTTACCACAGTCCGCAGGCTGGATACTATTCGGCCGGCGAACGCCACAGCAGGCTGATAGCAGAGAAGCTCACAGGCGGCGTTGCTGCGACTGCCGCATTTCGCTTTAACGCCGCGGATAAAGGAAAGAGTGCAATCAGAGAGAGCAGGCCTGGAGGGCTGCGCATGCCGCCAAATTCACATCACAGGATATATGTGGGGGCGAAAAAGAATGGAAAATGAGTGCTATATACCTCCTTCTCTGAACTACGAACCGCTGATATTCGGACCCTTCACGGCCACAGAAACAGTCCTGTTTTCCTTTTATCTCCTCCCTGCGCTTCTGCTTTCAAGGATTTCTATCCCACTGACGGCAGTTTACCTGCCATTTGCAATACTGCTAGGTGCAATTTCTGCCACAAGATACAGACGTGGATGGAGACCGCTCCATCTCCTGTTTGCCTTCCTCAGCTTCAGAATTGGAAGGTATTCTGCTCCGGCAGTGAAGGGCAAGGAGGGTGAAGCCGGACATGATGCCCCCTTTGTTTTCAAACTTGACGGTATAAATTACACCTGCGCACTCAGCGCGGGAAAGGAATCGATGCTGGCTGCATTTATTGATTCATGCACTGCGGCGGAAGGATGTGTCCATTTTATCTCAGTCCCGTGTCAGTTTGAACACTTCGTCGAGCCAGGCAATATGTCCGCCTGCATGCCCGATTGTTTCAATGGAAGATTCGATACGCGTTCCTTCTATGTCACCTTTAACTCTGAATCTGGTGGCGATCCACACTTCGGAGATTCGGATGCAGTCGACATTTCCCAATCTAAAATTGCCCACTCCAATCCACTGATCCAGGAGATATGTTTCGGGGCGGGATCGCAGTGAATGCTGAAAAACATTGCAGGCTGCCCCTGCTTGTAAGGGCCGATCATATCATTGGAGGAAACAGGCGTGTTTCGTTCCTCAGGGTAACGAATCTGCCTTCCTGCCTGCCGGAGGGCTGGCTGTCGTCACTGATGCTCCGACTTCCCTATTCAGCCGTTTCCATTTCGTTTCATCCGATTTCGAAGAAGAGTTCGTTGGCGATGATAGAACGGATTCTTCTGAACATGTCATCCGACGTGCTTTATCGCCTGGAATCGGGAAAACATTCCGATGAACAGTCTCAGAAGCTTGATAACCTGAGGCAGCTTGCAGTGGACATACGCGGGGACAGGACAAGACTTTACTTTGCATCTATCTGCATCGGAGTCCTCGCCGATTCCAGCAGTCAGATGCGCGAGCGATTGAGGTTTCTGGAAGTCGAGCTCAATGCATATTCAGTACGCTACTCGTTCATGAGGTACAGGCAGCT
>JAJYOM010000081.1 GCA_021796175.1 Thermoplasmata archaeon | reverse complement strand
AAATTTTCACAACCCTCTGTCCATCCAGATTCTTCATCGCTTTTGTGTACTGCACCCATATGCTTTCATCGGTTGCTTGAGTGGAGGAATCGTTGGTATAACCGCACATGCTGCAGCCGGAGCGAAGTGCCCATGAACACCCTTTCGTTGCAAGTATCATGACCATCGCGCGGCAGTCTTCGCCGTCCTTTGTCTCTTCCTCTGACCAGCATGCAACGTAACTGAAGGGATCGAGGTCCATGAGTGCACGTGACCTCTCCTTTGTTGCGGCAGTTCTCACACTTCTGAGAACTCCCTGAGATAGGCGGACAGGTGTCGTCTCCTGCATCAGAACTTCGATGGTCTAAATCCACCCTGCTAATAAAGTTACTTGGTTCAGCCGGCTGCAAACCGGAGTAACAGATGCAGACAGCGATCAATTTCCTCGTGCCCTAACATTTAATATAAATGTGCTCGTCTTCTTCGATTGCGATGAATGGTAGCGAAAGGGCAGAGAGGGTGGCGAGATACGCAGAGGAAGTGGTGTCAAGGGATGAGCTTGTCAGCCTCCTGGAAACGAATGATCACCCGACAGCGTATATTGGCTTCGAACCGTCAGGCTACCTTCACATCGGGAGCCTGCTGGTACCTTCACTGACGATAAATGCGATGCTTGACGAAGGTTTCTCAGTGACTATCCTGCTTGCAGACTGGCACGCACTTATAAACGACAAGCTTGGCGGAAATATAGGAAAAATCAGGGAATGCGGAAGATACATGGCGGATGCATTTGCATTCGCATGCAGGAACAGGCCCGGGCTGAAGTTTGCATTCGCAACTGAACTTGTCGGCGAAAGCGATTACTGGGCTGAGCTGATCAGAAATGCCAAGTGCGCAAGCCTCCAGAGGCTCAAGAGGGCGATGACAATAATGGGCAGAAACGAGGACGAGGCCGAACTTGATTCATCCAAGCTGCTCTATCCGCTTATGCAGGTTACTGATATATTCAGGCTCGGCGTGGATGTTGCTTATGCCGGGATGGACCAGAGAAGGGCGCATATGCTGGCCAGGGAAGTTGCTGAAGCATCCGGAAGGAGCAAACCGATTGCAATTCACACACCGCTGCTCTCCAGCCTGAAGAGCACCAGCAGAATGGATGTTGCTGTGTCCAAGATGTCCAAGAGCGATCCGGGAAGTGCGATCTATGTGCACGACAGCGAGGAAACCATAAACGTCAAGCTGAAGAAGGCTTTCTGCCCCAGGGAAGCGCATGGGAACCCGGTGCTTGACATATGCAAGTACATAATCCTGCCTTACACCGGAAAACTGGAAATACACAGGGACTCGAAATACGGGGGAGATGCCGTGTTTACCGCGTTTGAACCTCTTGTTGAGAGCTACTCGAAAGGGGAACTGCATCCTGCAGACCTCAAGAATGGTGTGGGCTCCGGACTCTGGCAGATATTACGTCCATTCCACGAACATTACACGGATGACACCTCACTGCTGGAATGGATGAATAGTGTTGAGGTCACAAGGTAATCTCATTGTATAGCACAAGTGAACTCCTGTATAGCCCTGTTGCAGGCGAGAACACGACAGTGAAGTCATGATGCCAGAGGAAATATTGCACGAGCCAAGTCGCATAGATATTTAAACCCTGATAGTTTCGGCAATTTCGAAACCGGGTGAATTGAAGAATGGCCATAACAGTTGCCGTGCCAAAGGAAACAGCAGCTGGGGAAAAGAGGGTTGCGCTGGTCCCGGATGTTGTTTCAAGGCTTGTCAAGTCTGGTGTCAGAGTGAACGTTGAGAAGGGGGCGGGTGAGGCAGCTTACTACACGGACGAGGCGTACCGCTCTGCGGGCGCCGAAATAGCAGAATATCGTTCAAAACTGTTCTCTACGGCCGATATACTGCTCTCAGTCCAGCCGCCGCTGCCGGATGAAATGGAGTGGATGAAGGAGGGCGCGATAGTAATCGGCTTCATGAATCCGGGAAGAAATATTGATGGTGCAAGAAAGATGAAGGAGAAGAAGCTCTCAGCGTTTGCACTTGAACTTGTGCCCAGAATAACAAGGGCGCAGAGCATGGATGCGCTTTCTTCCCAGTCCACAATAGGCGGTTACAAAGCAGCATTGCTTGCAGCTGATTATTTGCCAAGGCTGCTGCCTATGCTTACCACCGCTGCCGGTACGATAAGGCCGGCAAAGGTTCTGGTTCTGGGAGCGGGAGTAGCCGGCCTCATGGCTATTGCGACCTCAAGAAGGCTTGGTGCTATGGTCGAGGCATACGATGTCCGGAGAGCTGCCGGGGAACAGGTAAGGAGCCTTGGCGCGAAATTTCTCGAACTCCAGATTGACGCGGAGGCAGCTGGCGGATATGCAAGGGAACTCACGCCTGAGGAAAAAGTGAAGGAGCAGGCGATGGTAAATGATGCCGTATCGCAGGCGGATGCAGTCATCACCACTGCGAACATACCGGGCAGGAAGGCACCGAAATTAGTCACAAAGGATATGGTTGAGAAAATGAAACCAGGGTCCGTCATCATAGATCTCGCTGCAGAGACAGGTGGAAACTGCGAACTCACAAGGGCCGGCGAGACGATTGTTTACAACGGCATAACGATTGCTGGTCCTGTGAATCTTCCCGGCCAGATACCGTTTCATGCAAGCCAGATGTATGCGAAGAACCTGCAGTCTTTCCTGGAACTGCTCATAGACAGGAAGGGCGACCTTGTTGGCAGCTTCGACGACGAGATACTCAAGGGAAGCGCCTTCGTGCAGGGCGGGGAAATCAGGCACCAGCAGACAAGGGAGCTCGCAGAGGGAAAGAAATGATTTCAATTCTGTATATCAGCATATACATAGCGCTGCTTGCGGCTTTTACCGGCTATGAAGTCATTACCAGAGTACCGGTGATACTTCACACACCGCTGATGTCCGGCTCCAATTTCATACACGGCATTGTGCTTGTCGGCGGTATGATAGAACTCGGCCTGGCCACTACGCCGCTCGAGCAGGCGATAGGTTTCATCGCGGTGGTCATGGGTGCGTTGAATGTTACCGGCGGGTATGCAGTAACTGAGAGAATACTGCAGATGTTTGAAAAGGGCAAGTCCAGGAAGGGGAACTGAATATGCTTCCCGATCTGTATGACCCTGTCTACATCATCACGATTCTGTTCTTTATCGTGGGACTTCACAGAATGAGCCATCCTAAAACAGCGAGAAGCGGCATCGTCTGGGCCGGCGGCGCCATGGCGCTCGCTGTCGTTGTGACTTTCCTCTACCCAGGAATGCACAACCTGATTCTTATCATTGTCGGCATCGTGATAGGCGGCAGCATCGGCTGGATAGCTGCAAAGAGGGTCGCCATGACTGACATGCCGCAGATGGTTGCCATTTACAACGGCATGGGCGGTGGCGCCGCAGGTGCAATTGCCGCCGTCGAACTGCTGAAGAGCACCGCTGTGCTGTCCAGCTCTGCGCTTGCCGTGACTGGTGCTGCCATAGGAAGTGTTTCAATAGCCGGCAGTGTGATTGCATTTCTCAAGCTGCAGGGCTGGATGAGGCAGAAGCCGATAACCTATCCTGGCCAGCAGGTGGTGAACATCGTTGTCCTCCTTGCGGCAATAGCATTCGGCGTCCTGATACTTTTCCCGCATGTGCTGGGGTTCAGCACGCTCCTTCCGTTCTTCGTTCTCGCTGTCGGGTACGGCATACTGATGACCTTGCCAATAGGCGGCGCGGATATGCCTGTTGTAATCTCACTTTATAACGCACTCACCGGAATTGCAGTCGCAATGGACGGTTTTGCGCTTGAGAACTTTGCAATGGTTGTAGCAGGAACGCTGGTGGGTGCAGCAGGCTCGCTCCTGACGCTGCTCATGGCGAGGGCAATGAACCGCTCAATTGGCAACGTGCTTTTCAGTGCGTTTGGCGCAAAGGAAGAGGTGACAACGGGCATCACAGGCACAATGAAGCCAATCCAGCCCCAGGATGCCGCCGTACTCCTGGCTTACGCAAACAGCGTCATCATAGCACCAGGTTACGGAATGGCAGTGGCGCAGGCACAGCAGAAGGTGAAGGAACTCACCGATCTGCTCGAGTCAAAGGGCATACCGGTAAAATTCGCAATACATCCGGTGGCGGGCAGGATGCCGGGCCACATGAATGTGCTGCTGGCGGAAGCAGGCGTTCCATACGATCGGCTTTTTGACAGAGACGAGATAAACGCTGACTTCCCCAACACGGATGTTGTCCTGGTGATAGGCGCAAACGATGTGGTCAATCCGGCAGCGAGAAGGGCGGGAAGTGCTCTGGCTGGCATGCCAATTCTCGATGTTGACAAGGCGAAAAATGTCATCGTGCTGAAAAGGGGACAGGGCAAGGGTTTCTCCGGAATAGAGAACGAACTGTTCTATGCGGACAATACGAAGCTGCTATATGGCGATGCGCAGGAATCTGTGGGCAAGGTAATACAGGAGCTCAAGAAACTCTGAAGTCAGCCCAGTGAGGCCAGCGCGGATGTGCATTCCTTCACACAGGCATTGATAAGCGCCTCGGGATCACCCCTTGCCTCAATCACCGAAGCTCCTGCATGACCCCCGCTTGATGCACCGAATTCAACCGAAACGGCTGCAAAAACGCGTACGAGGTTCAGACCGGCATTTACCGCCCTCTGCGATGCCCTTCCGGACAGCCGCACATCGCCGTCCCTGTCAGATGCCACAAAAGCAGCATCTGCGCCTGCTGAAACCATTGCCGAGGCAACAGCTGATTCATACGAGGACACGCCGCTCCAGCATATCATGTACCTTCCAGCCGGGGCATGCTTCATTCTTTCCAGTCCCTTGAATACAGCAATCAGTTCGGGAGTGTCCCGCTGTTCCTCTGTGATAGACAGTGCATGCTCCATGTCAATACCGCTGATGCTGAGTAGCCTGGAGCATTTCTGAAGGGTACTGGCATCTCCCCTCCTGAACCGTCCTGTATCGGAGATTGCACCCCACAGGAGAGCAATGGCCTGCCTTTCACCTATGGCAGCACCTGAAGAGTCTATTAGGTCAAGAACAATTTCACTGCAGGATCTTGATTTCATGTCAAGGTAGTAGATGTCTGCCATCACTGGAGGAGAGCTGAAATGGTGGTCCAGAAGCAGCACTTCCATTCCAGCTTCTCTCCCCGAGTCGAATTGTGCAGTGTCACTCGTATCCACCGCCAGAAGACGACGTGCACCTGCAGGGGACGGCAGAAAGGAAAGGCCGAGGAATCGGGCAAGGGCCAGTCCATTTCTGTCAAATCCTCCTGGAGCCCAGATGCCCGATGCATGAAAGCATGATGCTATCGCAAAGGCTGAACCGACTGCATCAGGATCAGCGTGCCGGTGCAGCGCGACTACAAAATTTCCCTCAGACAAGAGTTTTGAAAACTCACCAAGTGATACTTCCTGATGCCCGTAAGGTATCAAGGTGTTTCATCCTTCTTCTGACCAAGCACCCTGGATAGCTCATCCTGAAGTGACTGATACCTCTCACGCAGATGCTTCTCCTGCTTTTCAAGAGACTTCACCCTTACGTCGAGGGTCTCCTTCTGTTCAGTAAGGTCCTTAAGGATCGTATCCCTGTCCTTCGCCCTTATCATCAGGGAGCCTACATTCTTGTAGATTGCAGCATCCGGCTGGAGACCATTGAGCTCCTCGACTGCTTTGGAAACCTCCTTCGACTGAGCCTCCAGCTGGTAGCGCTGGCTGGAGAGAACCTGTATCTGCTGCTGAAGCTGCTGGTACTGTGAAATCTGGCTCTGTAACTTTGGGCTCATATCATTCATTGCTGGAGTCGCCTCCTGGATTCAAGCTGGCTTGTCCCGCCGCTTTCTTCCGGACGTCAAGAGCAAGATATATCCACCTCATATATGAATTGAGAGCAGCGCGAAGGGCACTGATATCCTCCGCCCTTATTTCCAGGGATCCTTCGTTCCCCTCATCGCTCCACACCACGGTGCATTTCGGCGTCTCCCTGTCGATTTCAGGGCCCAGTACCTCTCTAAGATAAATTGCCTCGTCGACAGGAAAGTAAAGCCGGGCTGTGTGCCTGCAGGACATCATTTCGAAATCAATTGCTTCTTGACATTCGGCCTTTCCTTGACAAATATCTTTGAGCCGCACTTGTCGCACTGCAAACCGACAGTGTTAACACCTGAACGGGCTGGTTCACCACATCTTAAGCACTTATACATTCAAGCATCCTCTTTTTTGCCCTCTGAAGAGGGCACTATCAGTTTTCTTGCCGAAGCAGAATAAGCCCTTGCGGCGTATTTGTAACCGCAATGCCGGCACTTCCAGACGGCCGTAGCCTCCCTCTTCACAGCAGAGACGCCGCACTTTGGGCAGGCAATCTTCTTCGCACGTTCCTTCTCCACCTCCAGAATCCTTGATCTTATCCGGACACCGTACCGTGGACCGTACCTCGCAACCGAACCTATTTTCTTTGCTGAGTTTGACACAAAGGACACCTCACAGCTTGTTCCTGATTGTCTTGCCTGCTTCAATCGACATTTCAATGGCCCTCTGTACCTCATCATATGTAAAGTAACCTGTGCCACCCTTCTGCATCGCCCGCAAATCACCATTTTCATCAGTTGCCACGGTCAGACGGGCGGAGGAAACCTCCTCTTCTTCGAGCGTTGGATCGACAACGAGATAATCCCCAATCTTCACAGTTGTGCATGATATCGGCGTCGAGCGGAGCGGAAGTGAAAAGTCGTCGCCCTTTCCGAAACGTTTGGCCGGTACAATGGTGTTCTTCAGTGCAGCAACCGCTGCAATGGAAGAGGCGTCGAAAAGGTTACCGTCATAGTCAAGTGCGTAGACATCAACATAGAGCACCCAGACTTCCTTCTGCGCCTCTATGCAAAGTGCTTCCAGATCGATCATCTGGCTCTCCCTTATTCCCCTGTCCACAACGCGTGAAAGCTCTATCGCCATCGGTGATGGCGGGCCACTTTCGAATTCCTCAAGCGGGCGGACGGTTC